>JAKEEQ010000013.1 GCA_022616515.1 Chloroflexota bacterium
GCGAAACACACCATATTGCGCTCGGTTCGGGTTCGAGGCCGCACGGTGTCATTGTAGGGCCCGATGGCGCACCGTGGATTACTGATAGCGGGCTGAATGCGATTGTTCGTCTTGACCCGGAGACTGAAGAAGTGCAGGTCTTCCCATTGCCTGACGATGGCGGAAATGCCAATTTGAACACGGCGGCCTTTGATGCGGACGGCATTCTGTGGTTCACCGGACAAAGCGGCGTTTATGGGCGGCTTGACCCGGAGACCGGTGAAATGCAAGTCTACGATGCACCACGCGGACGCGGCCCCTACGGCATCACGGCTACCCCGGATGGCGACGTTTATTATGTGTCGCTGGCCGGGAGCTATCTCGGACACATCAATCAACAAACAGGCGACGTGACCGTGCTTGAACCGCCGACACCTGCACAGGGAGCGCGGCGTGTCTGGTCGGATTCGGCGGGGCGGCTATGGGTCAGTGAGTGGAATGCCGGTCAGCTTGGCATGTATGACCCGGAAACAGAAGCGTGGCTGGAATGGAAACTGCCGGGGAATCGCCCGCAAGCCTACGCAGTGTATGTCGATTGGCGCGATATGGTGTGGCTGAGTGATTTCGGCAGCAACGCACTGGTACGCTTCGACCCACAGACTGAGGAATTTCAGGTATTTACGCTGCCCTCCAGCGGTGCGGCAGTGCGGCAGATATTAGGGCGCGAAGGCGAAGTCTGGGGCGCGGAATCCGGGACAGATAAGCTGGTGGTAATTCGGTTTGAGAGCGAGGAGTAGTTTCTCACTTCCTGCTCACGCGCTGCCACGGAGTAGGGCGCACCATTTACGTGCGCCCACTAAACTCGCCGGATAACCTCTTAGCCCTCAAGGTCTTCCAGCACTTCGGCATAGATTTCGTTGGCGCGTTCCTCGGCTTGAGCCGCTGCTTCTGCCACATCCATGCCGCCAACGGTGATATTGGAAGCCAGTTCTGCCACCACATCGCTGATTTCATTGCCCCGCGGATGTTCCGGCGCACCGACGATACGCACGTTGGGGTCAACCAGAATTTCCTTGAAACTATTGAACTGCGGATTGTTTGTCAGAAATTCTTCACTGAGGGCATCAAAGGTCGCATTGTTGTAGGGCTGATACTGGGCGGCCTCCGTCCATGCCACCTGTGCTTCGATGCTGGTTGCCCAGAACTTGATGAACAACCATGTCGCCAGATTCTCTTCGGGCGTGCTATTCATGACAGCGATGCTCCGCAAGAAGCTGACTACCGAGCGATTGCCTTCCGTGAACGGCGGGGTTGTATTGACCCATTCAATCTCGTAACCGGCCTCGTCCATATCACCCTGAATAAATGGCACACCGACACTGGAACCAATCGCAAACGGATTTAAGCCGAGTGAGAATTCAGCGGTGTTGGCGAAATTGCCGCCTTCGGGGAAATACGAGCAGCCTTCGTTATACAGGTCTTGCAGGAATTGCATCGCGGCTATCGCGCCTTCGTTGGTGAAATTGTACTGCCCGGCTTCCTCATCGAAAATGGTGCCGCCCTGATTGAAGATGAAGCTGTACAGGTCAGAAGCTGTAGTCCGCATCGGATAGCCCTTGACTGCGCTTGTGCCATCGGGCGCGGTCAAAGTGGATGCGCCACAGGCCACAGCGCGGAACTGTTCAAAGCTGTCGGGCGTGCCGGTGAAGTCGATTGTTCCGGCTGCATTGAGTTCTTCTATGATATCCAGATTAACCGACAAGACATTGCCCGATACGCCAATCGGCCATGCCAGAAGCTGTCCGTTGAATGGTGCAAGTTGCGGGCGGTTGATGCCGATGATTGACTGGTTCAGCGGGGCGAGTTCTTCTTCGCTAAAGCCCCATGTTTCGCTGTCGTAATAGGCATCGAGTGGCACTAAGATTTCATCCTGATACCAACCCTGCGCGTTCTGGACAAAAGCCGCACCGACGAGATTGGGCAGTTCACCACTGGCAATGCCCGTGCTGACATTTTCCAGCAGCGGGCCCGTTGAACCGAGCGAGACCCCTTCAACCGTAATGCCATATTCATTGCTTTCTTGGAACAGACGGATGACTTCGTTAATACCTTCTAGCTGTGCGCCATCCCATTCGTGCCAGTAAACGATATTTACGCCTGTCGGGTCAATGCCCGCTAGGTCGTCCTGTGCGCTGACCAGGCCGACGGTCAATGCCACCATCAGCAACACCAGTGCTACGAACAATTTGTTGTGCATATCAGTTTCTCCTGTTGTTTCATAATGGATACAATTATTTTTCAACGGACGGCTTGGATGCCGTCCCTACATCAACGATAAATGTAGGGACGCGATGATGCTCTTAAATAAAATAGCGCGGAGTAGGGGCGACCCTCTGTGGTCGCCCGCCAACGGGAGCGCACAGAGGCGCTCCCCTACACCTGACCCGTTGTTGGGGGTGACAGATGATGAATTTTTTATCCGCGTTAGATCTACAATCTGCATTATCATGACCGCCAAAATCAATTCAGATGTCCTATCCTTTGAGGCAACCCGCCCAAATACCTTCGGTAAATTGCTTCTGCGTGAAAAAATACAATACCAGAATGGGCAGCACCATGATAACCGAGGCCGCCATTTGGAGATGAAAGGCGCTCCCGGCATCGGTCTGGACAAATTTGGTTAACCCATAGGCTACAGGTCGCCAGTTGTCGGTGTTGACGACCAGCAACGGCCACAGCAGCGA
>JAKEEQ010000157.1 GCA_022616515.1 Chloroflexota bacterium
ATAACAGGTAATGGCGTTGGGTATTGTGACGGTTGGTGGCATGGTCGGCGTGGTATCGCCCTGAGTGGCGGTGCGGTCATTGGCGCGGAAATAAATGCCAATACCAACCATGAATACCAGCACGGCTGCACTCGCCACTATCGCGACCGTCCGGGAGGCGGCGGCAAGCTGCGGCATTGGGAACGTGGCGGTTGTTCCGCTATGATTCCGTTTTTGATGATGTTTCCGTTCAATCTGAGCCAAAAGTGTGGCATTATAAAGCGCTTTTTGCCAGATACGCACCAGCACATCGTCGGTGGGCGGCTCTGTTTGCAGGGCGTTGTGCATGCTGTGTAAAAACCCTGCCGTATCTTCATCTAACCCTCTGGGAGAGGCGGCATCCGGCCTGCGATTGAGATAGTCGATGTACTTATTGATTAGCTGCTCGCTCATGCTAGTTCCCTTTCCATCCGGCTAACCAGATCGCGAAGCTGCTTGATAGCCCGGTGAAACTCAACCCGCACTGTGCCCTCATTTTTGTCCTGCATTTCTCCAACTTCACGGCATGTTAAACCAGCCACGACGCGCAAAATAATAAGTTCACGCTTGTCTTCGGGCATTTCCCCCAGTGCCTGACGGATGAGTGCTTCACTTTCGGAGCGGATAACCTTCATAATCGGTTCGGTATCCAGCGTTTCCAGTTCAATCAGGTCAAGCGGTACGTCGGGGTGCGAAGTGCGAAAATAATCAATAACCGTATTGTGGGCAATGCGAAACAGCCAACCCGCCACCGAACCACCGCGAAAGCCATTGAGGTTCACCATGGCTTTGGTAAACACCTGACTCGTCAGGTCTTCGGCTTCTTCGGGGTTACGCACCCGGACCAGACAATAAGCATAAATACGCCGTGCATACCGGCTGTAGAGCGGTGCAAATTTTGATAAGTCATATTTTGCTTCGCCTATAATGCGAAGTTCTTCTTCGTGAACAGCGTCCATAGCCCTTCCTTTCACTCGTCTTCTAGTAAGACGATGGTGCGGGGAAAACGTTACACCCAAATTTTTGGGATGAAGAAATTGGCTTCAAATTGTTGTATATTTTTATTATCGACGAGACTTGAGTATCAGGAAATATATATGAACTTGCAACAAATCCTCTCATTTTTGGAACATCCAAATCCTACAGTCCGTCTGGATACTGCACGTGTGCTGGGTATGGTATATGAGACAGAAGCCATCGACAAATTAAAAGCTGCTTATGAGCGGGAGACGGACGAGGAAACCAAACAGGTTATGGCCTGGGCAGGTAAACGTATTGTTAATGCTCACAAAGAAGGTTATCGCATATTAGATGATATTTTCGAACATTTTAATCTGAACAAGGAACTGCATAGCCATGTGAGTCCGGCAGAATTGGAACTGCTGCGCAAGATGGAACGTCAACTCACGAATGATCTCAATTCCATCCGCCAGCGAGGCACTATCACCCGCGCAGGGATGTCGATTGCGGGAGGTGCGGTGCTGGGGGGTATCGCCGGGGCCAGCTTCGCGATTGGCAATATGATGCGCGTCACGAAAGACGTCCGCGATAGCGACAGCAGCCGTTCAGGTTATGATGAACGCCGCACACCGCCTATGCGACCCACCAGCAGTGATACAAGTGTATGGATTCATAAATTGCAGAATGAGCAGGACCCGCGTGATCGACGAACCGCCATCACGGAATTGATGAGCATCAACAACCCCAACGCCATGCCAGCCTTGTTTAATGCGCACCTAACCGACCCGGTAGATCAGATTCGAGATGCAGCATACAACGCGGGAAGGTTGTTATATCTGAGAATGAGGTACTGGCATCTGACACAGGATGGCACAATTGACGCCGAGTTTGAGCGAAGGTCTAAGGAAATTCAGGCAGCCGCCAGTGATCTTAACAGTAATACCACACAGGCCAGACCTGTTGACCCTGCGGCACAGCAAGCATCGGCGGAAGAGGTGGCGCGTATCTTGATGGAAGCGCGGCGCAAGAAACAAAACCGGCGCTGAGTCCGGCGTACCTCCCGATGATCTCAGGAGGTACACTGGCTTGTTTCCGAGCGAGGTCGCTTCATATCATATATAGCGTTTACGGTTCCTGTTCACCTTCTGGCAGGACGGTGCGAATATGCAGTTCATCCAACTGCTCCTGATGGTAGGGCACGGATGGTGCGCCCGCCATCACATCGACTGCCTGCTGTGATTTGGGAAATGCGATTACTTCACGAATATTAGGTTCCCCGGCAAACAGCATCACCAGACGATCCAGCCCGGCGGCAATGCCACCATGAGGCGGCGTGCCATATTCAAAGGCATCCAGCATGTGACCGAATTTCTGGTGAGCCTCTTCGACTTCCAGCCCGATCAGGTCCATCACTTTTTCCTGCACATCGCGGCGGTGAATACGGATGCTGCCCCCGGCGACTTCATAGCCGTTGCAAACGAGGTCATACTGTAAGCCCCGCACCTTGCCCGGTTCGTTTTCCAGCATAGGGATGTCTTCCTCGAAGGGGGATGTGAAGAGGTGGTGGGACGGGTCCCAGCGATTCTCATCCTGATTCCACTCGAACAACGGGAAATCAATGACCCAGCAGAAGGCGAGTTGATCGGGATTCACCAGTTGGAGTTCCTCGTTCAGATTGTCGCGGAAGTAGGTGCGCAAAACATCGGTTACATCGCGCACAATCTGGGCTTCATCGCTCATGAACAACAGGAAATCACCCGGCTCGACATTCAGGGCCTCGAACAACTCAAGTTTGAGTTCAGTGGGGAAGAACTTGCCGATGGGACCGCGCACTTCACCCTCTTCTTCTTCGGGAATTGCCATGTAGGCCAGACCTTTGGCGTTGGCTTCTTTGCGGGCAAGGTCTTCAAGTTCGCTGTGCAGTTTCTTGATCTGGTTATTACTCCATCCGCCAATTTTCGGCACACGGATGGCTTTGACTGGTTTACCAGCTTCCGCATTGCTGGTGAAAACGCTGAAGCCACTGCGCCCCGCGATGTGCGTAATGTCGATGGCAAGCAGGTCGAAGCGCATGTCCGGGCGGTCTGTACCGTATTTTTCAACAGCTTCACGATGAGAAATTCGGGGGAATTCGGCAAAGTAGAGTTCTTTGCCATCGACCACATCCCGGACCAGACCAACCGTCAAGCCCTCAATCAAATTCAACACGTCTTCGCGCTCGACAAAACTCATTTCGAGGTCAAGCTGAGTGAATTCCGGCTGGCGATCACCGCGCTGATCTTCATCGCGGAAACATTTCACAATCTGAAAATAACGTTCATAACCTGCCACCATCAACAATTGCTTGAGCTGCTGGGGACTCTGGGGCAGGGCATAAAATTTCCCCGGATGAACACGGCTGGGCACTAAGTAGTCGCGTGCGCCTTCCGGGGTGGTTTTGAAGAGGACGGGCGTTTCGACTTCCACAAAGTCTTTGTTGGTGAGGTACTGGCGGATATACTGGGCGACCTGATGACGCAGGATAATATTGCGCTGCATGCGCTGGCGGCGCAGGTCGAGATAGCGATATTTCATACGAAGCGCTTCGTCGAGATTATCTTCCTCTTTATTGATATAAAAGGGTGGGTTTTTGGCCTGATTGAGGATGTTCAGGTCGTGCACTTCGACCTCAATGTCGCCTGTAGCAAGGTCTTTATTGGACATGCCTTCGGGGCGCTGGATGACTTCACCCGTCACCTGAATCACCCATTCGTTGCGGATGTCTTTGGCCTTCTGGTGGACGTCCGGCTCGTTTTCTTGATTGATGACAATCTGCGTAATGCCCCAACGGTCACGCAGGTCAATAAATATCAAACCACCCTGGTCGCGGCGGCGATGCACCCAACCCGCCAGCGTAAGCGTTTCGCCAGCGTTTTCTGCCCGCAGTTCGCCGCAGTTATGCGTTTTTAGCATTCTTCACCTCATGGAAGGGGATATGTTATTATTCGTCAGTGGTGTAGCAGAGTAGCACAGAATCCATCGAATCGAAAGAGACATCATGCCGCGTGTTGCCCATGTTTGCCGGGGAAGCGGGGGATTTGCCAATTCCACCCGGCGCGTCCATCTAGAACTGCGGCGTCAGGAGTTTGACAGCCATCTATTCATCACACCACCTTATGATCATTGCAGCCTTGAGGCCGCCATCCATCCCTTAACGACGATTCCCTGGCTGGACAGGCGACTGGCCCGCAGAGGCGTGGATAACATCACGAACATATCGTCAATGTTGTGGGATTTTTCAGGCTTTGACATCATTCACCTGCATGGCATAGAACAATCGTGGTTCAACCTCTATAAACTGCTGCCGCTCGATCATCATCACCAACTCGTTTTAACGCTGCATATGAAAAACATCGGTACAGGTGGCTGTGCCGGTCCTGAAATGTGGGCGTGTGATCGCTGGCGACAGGGCTGCGGGCAGTGTCCGATGGCGGCTGCGGAGCACTGGTGGTGGGATGGGACGGGTTTTACGTTCAATCGCCGCAAAAATATCCTGAACGATGTAGACCTCACTTTAATCGCGCTTAATCAGTGGATGGTGCAATTTGCTCAGGAGTCAGAAATCCTCAAAAAGCATCCTGTTGTACAGATTCCAAATGGTATTGATACAGATTTTTTCCGCCCACTGGATAAGAGCAAATGCCGGGAGGCTTTCGGCTTGCCGCTGGATAAGAAGCTAATTCTAACCGTGTCACCGAGTTTTCCCGGTACTAGACGCCAATTTCATCTGTACTCGCAAATACTGGGCATGTTTCGTGAGCATTATACCGGGCAGGATGTGGCACTGGTGCTGGTGGGAGGTGGTTTGCGCAGTGTGGAACATATCGTCCGTGAAATAGAAACACTTTTGCCAGTATATCAATTTAAAACAATTGATAATGAAACTGAACTCATCCAGTTATATAACTGTGCTGATGTCTATATGTATCGCTCGATGGTGGACAATCAACCCAATGTCATCCTGGAGGCGATGGCCTGTGGGCTGCCAATTGTTGGAACGGGGGTGGGTGGTGTCCCCGAAATGATAAGTAGTGGTGAAGGTATACTGGTTCCGCTGTATGATCTCTCCCAAATGAGTAAAGCTCTGGCTGATCTACTCAGCGATGATGCAAAACGAAAATCTACCGGCGTTCGTGCCCGCGACCGCATCGTTAAATCGTTTGGTGTGCAAGAACAGGCACAGAAATATATCGAGTTATATGAGCGGATAGGGTCGTCGGAGATTGTCTTGTTTTAGCTAATAAATGTATTAAGGATTTTGTCAGCCTACGCTCTTCAAATGTGAATATTGTACGTTGTGTGAGGGACTTCATATTCGGGAGCGGCAAATGACCACCATACTCGTTGTGGACGACGACCATTTGATGCGTGAGCAAATCATTGCTTTCCTTACCCCTGATGGTTATGACATTCTGGAAGCGGCGGACGGTGAGGAAGGAATCAAACAGGCGATTGCTCACCAGCCAGACTTGATTATTTGCGACGTGATGATGCCGAAAATGAATGGCTATCAATTTCTGGAGCGGCTGTATTATTTTCCACCGATGCGCCGTATACCCTTTATTTTCCTGACCGCACTGGCGGATTTTGAGCATATGCGCGAAGGGATGAATCTGGGAGCGGATGATTACCTGACAAAACCATTCGCACGCCAGCAATTGATAGACGCCATCGAGACCCGACTCCTCAAGCAGCAAGAGTATCTTCAAGGGGCGGAAAAGCGTCTCAACGAGGTCAAAAAGAAGATTGTGAAGCTTGTCGCTCATGAGTTGAGAACGCCGCTGGCCCCAATCAAAATGGTTACCGATCTGGTCACTATGAAACTTGGGAATCTCACTGATGCAGAACTGCAAGATTATATGCAAGTCATCCGAAACAGCACCACCCGAATGTCGCATCTCGTTCAGCAGATTCTGCTCGTCACGGAAATCGAAACTGGCGTTATTGATGGCGACAGCATTATGGAAAAAAGTGCTTACATCGGTGCATGGGACCTTGTTGTGTCAGCAATTGGCCTTGCGCGGGAATATGCGATACGTAATGAAGATGTTCAGATTGATATGAACTTTAAAAATCAGGATGTAAATGTCTTCGGTGTCATGCCGTTGCTGAAACATGCTCTGTCCGAAATTATCACCAATGCCATGCATTTCAGTAAAGGTAATCCGGTGACCATTCATCAGTGGTACGCTGAGGAAGAAGATACATGCTGGATCACCGTCACCGATACCGGAGCAGGCATGTCCGAAGAGACCATTGACCGTGCTTTTCGGGAATTTGAACAGATCAACCGGGAAAAGCAGGAACAACAGGGCATCGGGCTGGGACTGCCATTGGCCCGGATGTTAGTGCAGATGCATGAAGGCACCTTGAAGGTAAAAAGTAAGGAAGGTAAAGGAACGCATGTAACTGTGGGGCTGCCCTGTTACTCTTCAGGTGTGCCAGTCTATCCTACCGAACCTACGTTGTAGTACCACCCTGTACAGATGTCGAGTTACAATTGGGGCTTCCTTCTGTTAAGCTTTGAGACAGATAACCAATAGGAAACCATAATGTCTATATCTTCAATTCGGTTACTCGTTGCTGATGATCATCCCGTTGTTCGCGACGGGCTGGTGAGTATGCTCAGCACCCAGAACGATTTTGAGATTGTGGGGCAGGCGGATAACGGCCATCAAACAGTCATTCTCGCCAATGATCTACATCCAGATGTTATTCTTCTGGACCTTGAAATGCCAGAAATGGATGGCGTTGAGGTGATTCAGGAATTGCGCAGTGTTCAGCCGGACATCAAGGTACTGGTTTTTACGGCATTTGACACGGACGAGCGCATTCTTGGGGCGGTTCAGGCGGGTGCGCAGGGCTATCTGCTCAAGGGAGTGTCCCGCGATGAGTTGTTTAATGCTGTGCGTATCATTCATCAAGGCGGATCACTGCTCCAGCCGATTGTCGCCTCCAAGCTCATTCAGCGTGTCAGCCAGAGTAAGTCCGATTTCCCGGAAAAACTCACCCCGCGCGAGCTTGAAGTGTTACGGCTATTGGCACAGGGACTGCAAAATAAGGAGATTGCGCTGGAACTGGTGATCAGTGAGCGCACTGTGAAGTTTCACGTGAGTTCTATTTTGCAAAAATTAGATGCCGGAAACCGGACGGAAGCAGTAACAACCGCTATCCAGCACGGTCTTGTCAAACCTGAGTGATTTTCTTCTCTCCGCCATATATAATAGACACTGGATTTTCGACCTGAGAGGATAGTCGAATCATGAAGCGCCCCTTTGGCGTCTATGTCATTGCCTTGATGATGGTTCTCAATGGATTGGCGGTGGGTTTATCAGTACTGCTAGAAGAAGAATTTGAGCTAGATCGGTCCCTAAATCCCGCCCAAACCCTCAATTTTTCAATAGGCTTTCCCTCGATTGTGATCGCATTTGCCCTGTTGATGCTGTGGCGGTGGGCATGGGTCACGACCATGCTGCTAACAGGATTGAATCTGGCAACAGGATTGTACTTATATGTGGACGGCAATCCTAATTACCTCTCAATGGCGATTAACATTTTTATCGTCTTTTACCTGAATCAGCGTGAAGTCCAGCGAGCATTCGATTGATGGAAGACTTCAGATTACTACGGCAATATGAACCTATTTTGCGCTTTACCCACGGTGAACTCTTTTTTCCAGTTGCCGTAGAGCCGTATCTGGCACGAACAAGCCTCCGGCAGCGATATAAGAATCAACGTTCTGAGCTGCTGGTTCCGGCTGGCGAACTGACCGTTGATGTGTTGGCCGCACAGGATAAGATCCATCAAGGACAATCGCTGTATCTGCAATTTGTTCAGGAGCCATTGCGCGGCGTGGCATTCCAACGCTGGCTGCGGCGCAAGGAACGTCCCCGCTTTCGGGCACCGGGACGTCTCGCACGAGTAGGCTTATTTACAAGGCTCGTCGATTCGGCCTTTGACCTGACATTGACGCTGCGTGGAAAAGTGCCCGGTGGCACGGTGGCGGCGGCAGATATTCAATACCGGGATATTCTGGCGGCGCAAGATTGTTATACCTATTATGGTCGTGTCACCCGTGAAAGCGGCTATATTATCCTGCAATATCTGTTTTTCTATCCGATGAACAATTGGCGCTCTACCTATTATGGCGTGAACGATCATGAGGCGGACTGGGAGCAGGTTTTTGTTTTTCTGGCAGAGCAGACGCACGGCGACCCAATTGCGGTCTGGACGGCGTATGCATCCCACGATTTTTCGGGAGACAATCTGCGGCGTCGCTGGGATGACCCGGAACTGGAAAAAGTAGAAACGCATCCGGTAGTTTACGTAGGGGTTGGATCACATGCCAGCTATTTTCAACGCGGTGAATATTTGACGCGCGTCCAGATTGAATATTTGAAGCCCATCCGCAACGTTTTATGGCAATTGCGCGTATTCTGGAGTGAGCGGTTGGGTCAGGGTTCTCCCACAGAACAGGATCGTGAAGCGATTGAAGACCTGATCAGCCTGCCATTTGTGGATTACGCACGTGGCGATGGGCTGGAAATTACCCCGGCAGATTGGGGGCCAGTCATGGTTTCCGACGAAACGGAATGGATAGATGATTACCGGGGATTGTGGGGGCTTGATACACGCGATCCGATTCAGGGTGAGAATGCACCGGCAGGGCCAAAATATAACCGGGACGGGACGGTGCGCCAGTCGTGGCACAATCCGTTGGGCTGGGCCGGACTGCACAAGGTCCCCACACCGCAGCGCATGACCGACATCCTCCAATATCGCGTCAACGAGCTTCAAGAGGAGCTTCGCATCACGCAGGAGGAGATACATGAACTTAAGCGCGAACTGCCCAAACTCAATCTCGAATTACAGGCGATGCGCCAATTCGATCACCTGACGCGGGAACAACGACAACAATCGCGTCGTCTGGAAGAATACGAGTTTAAGCTGAACCAGTTGTATGAGCGGGAAACAATCTTAAAAGACACATTGGAAGCGACACGGGTTTATCTGGAGGATGTGC
>JAKEEQ010000014.1 GCA_022616515.1 Chloroflexota bacterium
ACGTCCTCCTTTATTCATGCCGATATACAGTCTTCTGAATTATCCGGGTAACATTGCGAATGGTCTTATATTGACGATAATGGACGGGATATATCCCGTCCCTTAGACTGATAAGGTGGTTGAGCTAGTGGACGCCATAGATGGCGTCCTTACGATCATTCGCGATACCCGTAGGGACAGCATCTATGCTGTCCGTCAATATTTCACCACTACCGCACCAGTATAACAGGTAGCGACCAGCCATCACAAGCAAGTTTGGTTCATGGTACATTGATATAAAAAGGCGGGTTTTTGAGGCCCGCCCTTTAGCATCTATTAGTAGAGTTAAATGATTAGATCGCTGCACGCAGCCGCCGGATGGTCACGATACCGACCATGAGTGCGCCCGCCATCACTGCGAGGAATGTCAGTCCGCCCGGTGACGCATCCTGAGCCAGATCATCAAAGAAACCCGTGTCGTCAATGGTGGCCGGTGGCGTGAAGCCAGTACTTGTACCAGCCCCGGCTGTGCCCAGTGCCTGATTGGTCTGCTCCACGATAGCAAGGGCGGTCTGGACATCAGGATCACTCACCACCGTCTGGAAGGTGGGGAACTGGCTGGCAACCATTGTCATCTGCGCAATGGAGGTCGCCGTCGCATCGAGGGCTTCCTGAGGAATAGACGTTGGGGTGAGGGTCGGGAAGGTTACATTCGGGATGATATAAAATGTTACCGGAATGCCGTTAATCGTTACCGTGATTTCAGTCGGTTCAAGTTGTACCTCGAACGGGAAAATTTCTCCACTAATCTGAAAGAAATATAAACCCGGCGGCAGACCCTGCACAATGAAGCTGCCGTCTGGCAATGTTAAAACAGTTGCAACCTGCACATCACCTTCTGCCGATGGTACTTCAACAGTGATCTCCGCGATTGGTTCTTCGGTGACTTCTGCGGTTGCTTCCTGCACACCCGGTGCGACGGTTTCTGTCACACCCAAGGACTGAGTCGGGGTTCCTTCTTGCTGTACAACCTGATCGGCATTTACCTGTATTACTCTGGCGAAGACAATGCGGTCACCGCCTGCCTCAGCATTGAAACCCGCCGGGCCACCGTCGTTAACTTCTTCAGTCTCCTCCGCACCAGCGCCCGCCCCTTCAATCGGAGTTCCGACCACTGTTGGCGACTCTTCAATCAACGCGCCCGGTGCTAAAGTTGGGGTACGGCTAGGAGTCGGGGTACGCACCCGTGTCGGCGGAACAGTCGGAATTGGCGTGTCGGTGGGTGGCAGCGGCGGCGGAGTTGGGGTTGGACCTGCCGGGGGAACCGGATTAAATACACCATCGCCATCATCCCGATAGATGATAATTTCAACACCACCCGGCAGCGGATTCCCGGATTCATCCTGAAACACGATAATGGCTGTTGGCGGTATGGTGGCTGTTGCGGTGGGTGGCGTCATCGATTGGACAATTTGCGTTTCCCGGACGCTCGTTGCACCAATTTCAGCGTTGATGGTTGCCTGTTCGTTCGTCGCATTGACGACAATGGCCGTCCGCGAGGCATCGAGCAGCACTTCTCCCTGTTCAACTTGTGCCGTGCCCGTCTGGATCACTTCGGCAGTTGCCGTTCCATTAGCATTCGCGGCTCCAACTGTCTCCGATACCTCAACAACCGCGATGCGTGTCCGTGTCACATTGAGCAGCAACTCAACAGCGTCGTTGGTTGCGACAACGGCGGTTGCCGTATTGTCATCATCTTCATTGCCGGGGCCGCCCCCAGAACTAATTAAGAGGATGACGATGACTAACAAGACCAGGAAGGTCGCTACGATGAGACCACCTGCGATCAAGAAGATCGGACTGGGTCCGGCTTCGTCATCGAAGTCCTCAAATCCATCGCCCGCAAACGGATCTTCAAATTCATCCAATCCTTCGAGCAAATCGTCATCAAAGCTCATCTAGCTCTTCTCCCTCCAGGTAGTGGTTTATCCGACTAGTTCTACATTGGCTAGTGGAACAACCTGTGTGTCGCCAGTCTCTAGTTTGACACGAGCGACCGATGTATGCAAGCCATTTTCAATTGTCGCTGGTAAATCCGGTAAATCTATAACTTCCGCCAGAATGCCCTTAAACGGAGCACGAGTCAAGCGTATGATTGAGCCAACCCGTAATTCGGGCGGGAATATACGCCCCGCCTCCCCGCGCATGGTTGTCGAACCAAGCGGAATGATGATCTCTGGCTGATCGTTCTGGAAACGATTTGGCGTATAGGCATCAAAGGCCGCCTGACGCTGTTTTTCATATTCTCGGAGGATGCGCATTGCACGATCCGAAATCCGGCGCTGCTTACCAAATCCACTGATCAACAACACCGGGAAATCTACCATAAGTGCAAGTTCTCGTAAATGATATGGCATAGTGATGGCAACCAGCCCCTCAATGCCAAGCTTTATGGCAGTCTCCAAATCCTGGGCGGTTAGTTCACGAGGCAGAATATATACTCGACCCCGGATATTTTCAAGGCGGGCATCGCGTCCCAGATAACTCGCCAGTCCTTCTTCGGGTTCAAAGGAAAAGCTGCTGTAGCCAAACTTACCATTGCCCCAGCGGCATTGAACCAGCGCCACCTGTGCCTCAATTTGAGCGCCACGATTGCCGATGACTTCAGTGACGCGGCCCGGCATCCGCGCATAAACTTCAACAGGTTTGGGGTTGATTTGTAGAATCAGTCGCCCGTGATCGAGTCCAATGACGCTGCCATGCGCCGGGGAATGCGGCATCCGGCGACCACCACGACCCTTAACATCAAATAACTGCTGACCCTCAGCGACCAGACCACCCATGCGGACCGCCAGCTTTTCTTCCAGTTTTTGGGTATCGTCAGCGTTAATGCCGAAGAGTTTCGTCATGTCATACATGCGAAAATCCTGCTGTATTTCGCCACGCACAACCATCTGCTGGGCATTTACGGCGCTGCCCGCACTCACCAGCACTTCGCCCTGAGCGCGGGGTGGGAGCATACGATTGCGGCGTATGATGGTTTGTTCAAGAATAAGGGCCTGTTTCGGATAGTACTCCATAGGCTAATTATCTCTCTCGCTGCTGCCCTCAGAATAGGTTTTGGCAATAAAGTTTCTGACCCGCGCAACCTCGGCGGCGTAATCCTGGGCGGCCTCTGGCTCCACCTGATTCCAGCGTTCCCACCCTTCAAGCGGCTGCCCGGTGATGCCTTCCCACCAGCGATTGACCTGCGCCGGACGCGCACTGAGTGGGTCGGTGATCAATGGACGCCCACGTGCATCGAAAATGATCCCCGCCGTTCCGGCCTTTACCGTTCGACGGATACGCCGTTTACCGTTAAGGCTCAACCCGCGCCCCAGACGGACATCAACCTCGGCTTCCTGTCCGGGAGACAGAGGTGCTACCCAAATTTCGCCGGGCGGCAGGTCATGAGCAATAGTGCGCCCGCTCTTGAGTTTGATACGGATTTTCATACCCGGTTTATTGCCACGCCGCCGCGGGCGTCCGCTGGCGCAGAAGGCCGGGCCAAGCTCTGACAGCGCCTGATTCTCAAAGACCTGAACGGTAATGGTAGGTTCAACCAGGGCGGTTGCTCCCAATGCTGGAAGAATTCCGAAGGGGTCCGTGTGAATGTAGTGAACGCCTTCCAATTCAAATGCATCAATCACCAGCATCGACGTAATACCCGGATGGGCGGTTTCGGTTATGGTTGCCCCGGAAACGATGATTGGATCAAAGTCTGGTAGATTTTGCCCCCGCTTCAACATGGAGCGCCATGTTTCTTGTTCGCTTTTCACAAGATACTGGATAATACCCCGCAGAATAGCATATTCGATCATGAGATCGGTGCTGTCCTGCGGAATCGTGCCCGGAATGAGGGTCTTGTCGTAGGCGTAGGTATAAATTTGATCAATCGAGTAAGGGAATGGCAGCCAATTCTGCACCGTCGACAGATTGATTTGCTCCAGCGCACGGACAATATTGTGTCCAATGCCCAGATCACTTTGTACATTGGCCGATACTTCTTTATTCAAACCGACCGTCAGGGCACTTGTCGCACTGCCGATGTCCAGATGCAGCACTGCATCATAGGTCTCGGTTAGCCAGCGGATGATATTGCTCACGCCCTGAGCCGTTGGAATGACGCCTGCTTTGGCATAATAGGCCGCCAAATCGCGAAAACCGCCGGGCTGGGTTGCCACAAATTCATTGTAGACAAGAGAGAGTTCCAAACGTGCGGTTTTGAGGTCCTCGTCGCTAATGGCGGGGCGGATATTGGGCGCGGCGAAGACATCGTTGTTGAGGTCTTCAAAGTGCATTTCAGAGTACGCATAGGCAGCCAGGTCTTGATTTCCGGCATACAACACAATGGGCTGCTCACCCTCCGGGAAGAGCTGGATGGCGAGTTTGACCATCGCGATAAGCTCCTGCATGGCGTTGATATTGCCGCCATTGGTCCCACCCGTGACAAAAATCAGGTCCGGCGATTCGCGCAGGATGGTGTTAATTTGCTCTTCTTCAGTCAGGTCGTCGCTGTACGAGATTGTTGCCGCCACATCAATATAAGTACCGCTCAAGGCCCGTTCGGCAGAACTCATACTGATGTCACGAATAAGGCCCACCAGAACAGCCTTGAGCGGACGAGTGGCGCTGGTCGTCACGATTAGTTCATCCACACCACTGCCGTTATCCTGCTCAGGTAAAATCGGGACACCCTCACGATCCAGCAGGGTTCGCCCGGTGCGATTTTGCAGTATCTCGACCGCGCGGCTCATCCCAATGGTTACATCGCCTACTTCGCGGAGCGTGGTGGGTGTTTGAAAGCGCGAAATCATCCGATATTGCCCATTCACGAGGTCTATCAAGGTCACGCGTGTGTTTACCGAGCCGAAATCGGCGGCAAGGACGGATTGTATGCGTGTTCGAACGGGAGCCGTCAATTTAGCCTCCTAATTGTTCCAGCAAAAATATTAGTTGATCCTGCACCACGCCACCGAACACGGTCAGGCTGGTCAAAATCGCGCCAGCATACAACGCGCCAAATGTGACGGCAATGAAACCCTCACCGACGAGGGCCACCAGTTGCAGAGGCAGCGGGCGGCGCGGCATGCCATCCCGGCTGCGCAGGCTGATATATTGGAAATACAGCAGGGTTGTGATGGTCCCAACAATCAGGATTGTCGCGTCGAGGGCATTGGAATCATTCACTGACTCGCCAGCCTCGGTGATCACCGCAAACAGGGTAACGCTAACGACTCCGACCAGCGCCACACCAACGCCAGCACCAATCAGGAGTGCACTGCCGATATTGCCGATGGAGGTCAGGAGGCCATTGGACTTCAGGAACAGCAGCAGCCCCAATATCAGGGGGATTATACCCACGATGATCGCACCCGCCTCATCAGTATCAGCCTCAACGACCGTGCGGTTTACCCAGGGAATAATCACGCCCTCAATGATCGTGATGGCTACTGTTGCCGCTGCCGTCCCGATGAGAATATGGACGGCAATGCGATACAAAAAATTGTCGGCAAGAACATAACTAAAGATCATCAAAGTGAGGACAAGCGCCGCCCATCCTGCAATCAAATCGACATTTTCCAGTGTCATCGTCTTCTCCGCACGAGATTCACGATTAAACCGAGTACCATAAAACCAAGTACCGCCAGAATGCCCATCGTCAGGCTGTACCAGCGCCCCAGACTGCTATTGGGCAAATCAAAGTCGCTGTCGGGGTCTGTGGTCAGTGCCTCCGGGTTGCGGGCTATATTATAACTGTAGGTATCACGGTAGCCTGCTAGATACCCCTGATAGGCAAGGTCATCATCAACGTACGCTTGAATGAGCGGTTCAGCAGCGGCGGTGGTCAGCAAATATTTCTGGATGTCGTCATCGTTCAATTGTTCCGCCCAGCGCCGTGCATCATCCAACGTTTCACCGATCACAACAATAAAGGCAACGTCTTCGTTATGCAGTTCGCCAATGTTGAGGCCAGTTTCTTCGCCTTCGCTGTCTACTTCAAACAAAGTTGTTCCCGCCAGTTCACTACGTGTCAGGCTCCGAATACCAACTGCCTCGCCCGGAATATAATTCAGGGCAACATAATCTTCGCGGGGCTGCAAGGCGTCGTCTCGATTTAAGGCCGTGAGAAGGGTTTCATCCTGTGCCAGATCATTGAGCACTGACCGGGAATTGAGCACACCCAGCGGGGAAATCCCGGTGAGCAGCGGGATACCGCCCTGCTTGATGATGTCGCGTATGACAGCTTCCGCCAGTGGATTCAATTCGCGGGCTGCCGTTGGGCCATAATCGAAGGAAATGAGTACATAATCGCCTGCCTCAAGGGTATCGACGGCTTCGTGGACGGCCCGCTGATCCGCTAACAGACGGTCTGAGCCGGGCGCTTCGAATGCGTCGAGATGCAGCCCATCGGTAATGAAGGGGGCGATTAGCAGGGCCAGCAGAATGAGGGAAACGACAATGCGATCAAGTTTGGGGCGAGCGCGGGTGCGGACTTTTACCGCTTCGGGGATGACGACCTGTCCTTCGCGCCGCGCCGCAGCTTCACGTCTTACAACCGATAGTGCTGATTCTAGAAATTCAATCTGGCGACGCTGGCTCTCGGCAACTCGCAAGGCCGCCCCGACCTGAAAATCACTTTCGAGGTCTTCGGCGATTTCAGTAACACCCAGACCGCCCACAATGCCCGCCAATGGCCCGCTGGCTGGCGATGCCTGTTGTGTTTGTTCGGCCTGACTCAAGGCGCTCAGAGCGGCAGAGCGCTCACGCAGTGCCCGCAGTGCTTCGGGCATATCCGCGATTTTGGTCTGCTCCATCTCGAATTCAAGATTACCGGCTCTAATGTTCACCGGAACATCAGGTCGCAAATCTGCTATCCAGTCCGGTTGAAGCTGTGGAGCAGCGGTTTCAGGCCGGGGTTCAGGCGTACCTTGTTCCCGCACTCCAAACAGGTCAAGATCATCTTCACCAGCAATGGATAAGCTGGGACCTTCTCCGCCAACAGGCGGATCCAGCGATTCAAACAGGTCTTCATCAAGGCCGCTGAACAGGTCCTCCGAAGCTAATTCCAGCGAGGATGTATGGGGAAGCGCGGTCAGTCCGCGTTCTTCCGGCGGAGGTGCGCCTTCCTGCTCGGCTTCAAAAGCCAACAGTTGCTCAATATCGAGGCTGGAGGTCTGCATATCCTTGATAAGCTTCTGGGTTCCACCGCGTTCAACCTTCAAGCTTTCATCCGAAGCCGTATCGAGTTGGTCCTCCATCTCCTTCGAGTCAATGTCGAAGCCAAAATCAAAGACGCCAACGTCTTCGGCTTCTTCTTCAATGGCCTCATCACCAAAGCCCAGATCTTCCAGATCGAGTTCGGTTGCGAAATCAAGTTCACCTTCCTCTGCTTCTCCAAGAAAGTCAAACTCAGACTCGGCAAGCTCCGCTTCCTCAGACAACTCAGGTAGGGCGAACTCTTCTTCCTCAACGTCTTCTTCAATCGCAGGACTGCTGCCGCGCTCAATTTCGTCAAGCCAGCTAAGATCGGCCTGCGGGGCCTGGAAGACAGGTTTTTCTTCGACCGGGGTTACCTCATCTTCAACACCCCCCATCGTGTAAAAGGCGTCGGCTTCCTCAACTTCATCAGATTCAGCGAAGGTAAAAATATCTTCCTCTTCATCTAAATCAAGGTCGGAGAACACGTCTTCCAGAACGTCCTCTTCAGCCATACTTAGATCAGGTAACGGCTCGGCTTCAACCTCCCCGGCAAACCAGTCAGGCTCTTCTTCCTCTTCAACAGCCGCGTCAAAATCCAGATCGGGCACCGCATCTCTGGAGGCGAACCAATCCGGCACTTCTTCATCTTGCGCGGCAGTCGTTTCAGGTTGACTGCTCATGCCAAGTGACTCAAACGACGGGACCTCAGCTTCAAAGGCAGATGTGTCGGTTAAATCGTCAATGGATACCGAGCTGGTGCTCTGGACCCAATCAGGTGCTTCTTCAAGATTTTGTTCTTCAAGGCCCAGGAACCAGTCCGGGACATAGTCAGCACCCTGAGCCTTTGTGTCACCCACACCGCCGGTCAAATCTTCAAGGGATGGCAGTTCGAGTTCAGGTTCGGCTAATTCCTCTTCTTCACGCCAGACACCATCTTCCCCGTATCCAGCACCGCTAGATGTAAAATCGCCCGCGTCAAGCGGTTCATCGGAGGGGGCAGCATCAGCAGTCAACCAATCAGGTAGCACCTCCGGTGTTTCGTCCTGTTTTGGTGGCGGTTTTTTTGCCTTTTCGTCATCTTCAAATGACCCGCCCTGTAACCAATCGGGCAGTGGCATATCATCAAAATTACTGTTATCACTCATAATGTTTAAAATCCTATGGTTCGCGTAAGGCGCGATCATAGCCAGTTAGGGCGCGAATGCCGACAATAACGGTTCCCAGCCCAATGCCAATAAGCAGTCCGCGGGAACCGGCCAGAACAGGAACCGTCATCAACCACTCGCGTAAATCCACCAGACTATCGTCTTCCAGCGGCAACCAGCCCAGCAAAACAATCGCTACCGCTACCATAAAAAGAATACTTGTCCATGTAAAGCGTTTATATAGCAGGCGGTAAATCGCATATGTCAAAAAGAAGACGATTAATCCTGCCAGTGCCGACTCAATACTCACCTGTACAGCTTCAAAGACTCTGGGGCTGAGTTTTTCGCCTTCGAGTTCTCCAGTCCATGAAGCGGTCTCGTCCATCACATAGACAGCAGTTACCGCAACCGCGCTTAGGAGTGTGATCAGGCTGTATATCCAGCCTTTTCTCGTGCGTATTAAACGGCCTACGTGGACGCTAATTAAATTCCAGATGCCGACCAGCACCGCCAGCGCAATCGTAATCGATACAATCTGTAAAACAATGTCGCTTCCAGCAGCAACCTCAGTACTTTCAGCCGACAGCAAACCAACAATAACAAGGGCAGCCGTCACAATGGCTAGCGCCGTTGCTAACGCGCTGCCCAGATGCAAACCACCTCTCATGATGCCCCCTGGTTCAGCGCAATTAGTATAATCGCGGCAACTGCCACCCATCTCAGGACATCCAGCGCAACCACGCCGCCCACATCCAGTGATTTATCCGGGTTCAGATAGGCTTCCCCAACGAACAATTCTTCACCGATGAGGAGAGCGTCGGACTGGGCGTACGCGATAGCCTGTCCTTCAAGTTGGGTACTGTGTCCGATAAAAATCTGGTTATGGCGGGCACTGGTTTCGCCGATATAGGCCAGTTCGCTGCCGAATTGACCCATCAGGATATTGGCATAGGCGCGAACATCGGAGGCGAACCCGGCTGCACCCGCTCCAAATGCCAGCGAGCGTTCCGTCTGCGGGAACCAGACCGTTGCATTGGAGCGATAGGTGCTGCGGTTGTTGCGTTCGATGTAGGCTTTGCGCAGCGCGTCCTGAACCGTCACAAGCATGACAGGGTCGCTGACTGTGGCAAGCGGCATGTGGTCCATAAAAGCCTGTCGCTCGACGAGGTTATAGATGATGGCGAGACTTGCCAGTGCTGATAATGTGCTTTCCTGACCTATCCTTACACTGCCCGGCGATACATGAACCGGGCGTGCCTGTTCAACCGAGGCATCGACTGCGGCTGGCATCGCGGTGTAGCCTGAGATAACGCGCAGTGGAGGGACCCGCCGCAAGGCGCGTGACAATAATCCGGCAAGCATCATTATCACAAAAGCCAGCAATAGTAATAAAGAAAAAAGCACAACTTCATTCTCATTCATCAGTGTGTCCTGTCAATTGGACCCGCAGCCACTCTAATCCGTCGGGTTCTTCCAACAACCTTGCCCACCGCGAAATAACGTTTCGCTCAACGAACAACCCCATAACCGGCTGCGCGATATATAATAATTGTGCACCAATGGGGGCAAACGGCGCAAAAGCGAGTAAGAGCGTATCGACAATTCCCCCGACTCCCAATTCCTCAATGCGGGTGCGCCACCGATTAATAGTTTCTTGAACTTCTTCGTTTTCCATTGGCTTCGAGTATAACAAAGAAACAGCAAAGGCAAAAATGATATTACCTTGATTAGGGAAATCTAACGACAACAAGAACACTTAGTGCCGGGTGACGGCGGCGGACAGCAGTTGTCGAAGGTTCCAGTAGATGGCAGCGAGATTATTCCGCTGGTTGCCGGTTCCAGCCCGCAGTGGGTTGTTGAACCTTAAGAATCCGCCGGGCGGTAATGAAAAGCGGCATCCCGACTGCGAAGAGGCCACCCACAATCATCGCGCCTACACGCCAGCGCTGCGAGGATAAACGCCCGATGACCGCCCCGGAATCGGTCCCCGGATGATTGGTGAGGCGGTACTGAGTGGAATTTTCGATATTCAGGCGGTAAAGATCGAGATTGCTGCGTGAAGACAACCGCTCAAAAATCATCCAATTACCGTCCCACGCATTGACGGCGTTGGAGGTCGAGGCAAAAAAGATCGGCTTCACCTGCCGGTCGGCGACGCTGATACGGACAATCTGCCACTGAGTGCCCGGCTCGCGGACAGAAAATACAATCCACTCACTGTCCGAAGACCAGCTCAGACAGCAAATGTTGTTCAAAGGAGTTGAAATTGCTTCGCGCTGGCTGCCATCGGGACGCATACGGCTGATGGTGGTGAGGCCACTGGCATCTGTGTCGAGAAAAGCCAGCCATTGTCTGTCAGGTGAGAGGGCCGGATAGCGATTGACCACATCATCGTCGGTTAAATTCTGGATATTGGTTCCATCCAGATTGATGCGATAGAGGTCAAGAGAATTTGACGGACCTGAACTGTAAATCAGCCAGTTATCACCCAGCGCGGGCGCATAAGCCGACAGCCGTGCCGTCAGTTGCTGAAAATCCGAGCCATCATGCTGGACGCGATAATATCCGCCGCTGACCGAACCGTCAGTCCCGTAAATTTCGCCGTAGAAAATCAACCACTCGCTATCCGTTGACCAGTAGATATTAGTGGCCTTGTCAACAGGGAGCAAAAAGTGGCGGTTCACGACCCCATCCGGGCGCACCAGATGAATCTGGCTGTCGCGAAAGGAATGATAGGCAATCCAGCCACCATCCGGGGAAAACTCAGCGCAGCAGGCGTCTTCCGGGGCATAAGTGACGCGGTGCGGGTTGGCCCCGTTGGTCTCCATCACATAGATGCTGTCGCCGCCAGCCTGTTCGCTGGTGTAAGCAATCCATGTCAGCGGCGTATCCTCGGTTCGCGACGATACAAGCACCAGTGAAAGCGCCAGCAAGCTCAACCCGATACTCAGTAAATAACTATATCTCAAAATGTCTCCTCAAGATTTGCCCGGTGGCGGCAATGATGATTCCAGTCATCGCCAATACAACTGGATTATACGCCATATCGATCACGGGCGACCACACGGCGCAGCAGTCCGGCTCTGCTGTGTCCGTCAACTGGCGCAGTTTGCCGTTTGCTGCATTCAGATAGTATAAATCACCGTTACCTGTCCGGTTCGACATAAATACCAGCGCATCCTCGACCGGACTCCACGTCACACAGCAGTCCACACCAGCATCATCTGTCAACTGCTGGCGCTGGCTGCTATCGACGGTCATTCTGAACAGGTCCCAGTTGGCTCCCGTCACTTCCTGAAAAATCACCCATTCGTCAATGCGCACAACTTCGGGCGTGGGGCGGACATACGGATTGGAATTGATGCCCAGACTACCGGGACGAGTGCGGTCCTGCCGTTCTTGAATGTTCATCTGGTAAACGCGCCAGCCATCCCCAACGGCCTGCTGTTCGCTGCCGTCGGCGTCCATACGATACACGGCAGTCGTTAAGCCATCACGATTCGAAAGAAAATAGATTTTGTCCCCTTCCCACCGGATGCAGCAATCGGTTGCAGTATTGTTGGTCAGACGTGTTAAGTCTGTTCCGTCTGGCCGAATACGATAAATTTCGCGGCTGGTTTCGTCCTGTACCTCAAAGGCAATCCACTTACCGTCAGGACTCCAGTGAGCACGTTCGGCATATAACGTGTTATCCATGAGCTGCACTGGATAGTCGCCCGCTGAACCGAGCACAAAAATATCGCCGTGATTCTCGTGGGTGAGAGACTGTCCATCGGGACTCCACGATGGATAATGCCCGTGATGGACCAGATGCTGTCTGCTCCGACCATCCGGGCGGATTCGATAAAATTCCCATTGGTTATCGCGGAAAATTTCAAACAGGACCCAGCTTGCGGTTGATGGCTCCTGTCGCGCATACGCCAGACCACCTGACATCAAAATTAGCCCCAATGCGAGTAAAGAAAATGTATATCGAAGCATAGAAAAACACCTCACATTTCTTGTATTACCTGTGTGCAAGGTGAATGGTTGGAGAAGATTGAATAGTTTTAGGAAGGGTTAAGGTTTCCCCTCCTCAATAATTGAAGAGGGGATGGCTGGTAATGCTACTTAAGCAACTGGCTCCACTTCATTCTGCCAGTATTCTTCATCATAGGCGGGGAGTTCGCAGCGCAGCGGCCTGTCTTCACGATAACCGAGCGCATAACCGGCCTGCATCAACTGGTGGATTTCGCTCGTTCCTTCATAAATGACCGCACCCTTACTGTTGCGCAAGTAGCGTTCCACCGGATATTCGTCACTGAAGCCATACGCGCCATGAATCTGAACGGCTTCCAGTGCAGCCTGAACGCTCATGTCTGTAGCGTACCACTTCGCCATACTGGTTTCACGGGTGTTGCGTTCACCTTCGTTTTTCAGCCAGCCAGCACGTAGATAGAGCAACCGGGCGGCATCATACCACTGCTGCATGTAGGCGATTTTTTGCTGGACTAACTGGTGCTTGCCGATTTCCTTGCCGAATGTTTTGCGCTCGTGGCAGTATTTGAGGCTTTCTTCCAGCGCACCCCGAATGAGGCCCGTTGCGCCGGATGCGACGGTATAGCGCCCGTTATCGAGGCAGCTCATGGAAATGTAAAACCCTTCGCCTTCTTCGCCGATGCGGTTTTCAACCGGAACCTCAACATCCTGCATGGCAATCCAGCCCGTAGAACCTGCCCGGACGCCAAGTTTGCCGTGAATGTCGCCGGTGGTGACGCCCTTCATGTCGCTGGTGACCATAAACGCTGAAATGCCAGCATAGGCCGGGTCGGCATGGGGGTCTGTCTTGGCGAAGACAAGGAAGTGATGGCCTTTGCTGGCAAGGCTAATCCACATCTTTTCGCCATTGAGAATGTAGACATCGCGCTCACGACGGGCAGTGGCCCGCATTGCGGCAACATCGCTGCCCGCATTTGGCTCGGTCAGGCCAAAGCCTGCATATTTTTCGCCTTTCGCCTGCGGGACAAGGAAGCGCTGCTTTTGTTCTTCAGTGCCCCACTGGAGCACACCCATACTGTTCAAGCCCATGTGCACAGACATGATCACGCGCAGGGTCGTATCGACCCGCTCAAGTTCCTCACAGGCCAAACCAAGCGTGATGTAGTCGAACCCTTGACCGCCATAGCGCACCGGGATATTGATGCCCAGGATACCCAGTTCCGCCATGCGCGGCAGAACATCGGGGTTCATTTCCTGTTTGCGATCCCATTCAGAGATAGTGGGGTAGACTTCGTTCATGGCGAAGTCGCGGACCATCTTTTGTGCCATCAAGTGTTCTTCGGAGAGTTTAAAATCCATATGTATCCTCGGTTCAAAATCAAAACGAAATGGGGATTGTATGCGGATTATATCAGTCTGAAATAGGCGTTCCAAGTGTCACTTGATGCATGTGTTAATAGGGTGGAATTGGATTGAAGAAAGTCTCAAAAGGGCTTACACTTCCTTGTACGATTTAAGTATGCCCTTGCCTGTGTACCATGTCAGGACTTCAACAGCGAGATGATCGACTTTGACCATCGGGTCGCCGGACATTTTTTCGATGACATCTTCAACAGTTTTGCCTTCGGCGCGGACGAGCACGATCCCTCTGCGATTTTTGTCAGGATTTGGGTCGTCGAGCGGTCCGCTGACCATCGTATAATTTTCGTCGTGGAGTTTGCGCTGGTAAGCCAGATGTTCCGCCTGAAGTTTTGTAAGGCGTTCGGAAGGTTCGCCCGTCCAATTTGGTCCCTTGAGGAGAAACACAAAATAATACTGGTCAAATTCACTGGGAACAAGTTCCGTCAGGTCACCAAGTTCAGGGTTTCTGAAGATAATATCTTTGGCTGTATACCAGGGAATGACCTCGATTGAGAAGTGCCCTGCCTGAGTACGTCTATCCTGTTCCATGATAGCCTGAATATCCTCTGTCGTACGGTCTTGAGCCGGAAAGAGCGTGATGCCGAGTCGATACCCCTGCGGGTCGTCCTGCGGTCCATGCACGATGCTTGAACCTTGATTATTGAGGTTCATTTGAAACGCGAGATGCTCGGCTTGCAGCTCTTCTATGCGGTCACGATCTTTATCCGGTGTTGCACCTTTGTTGAGGAAGGCCAGAAAAAATTGATCCATTTCCATATTTTTACTCCGTTACTTGCGTCAACATCATAAATACCAGAATAGTAGAAAATTTGTTCACTTAACAAATCTGCACAAAAAAGTTTCGACGGACCCTGTTATAATCGCGAAATGTCATCTTTTATCGGGAGTTAGCTGAATGGCAAAGTACATCCAGTGCCCGGAATGCGGCAACTGGCACGCCAAATCATGGCAAGTCAGTGAGCGTGTTTACGAAGTATACTGCTACTTCTGTGTGACACAAATGGAGATCGAAGTTCCATTTCACCACACACTGAAAACGTATATCGAAACGATCCGCCAATCACTCATGCGGCAAACCAATTAAAATAAATACCCCCTCGCGCCGAGGGGGTTTCGTCTAACCGGCAGGTGCAAAAGATTGGGCGTCGGTCGCGGACATTAGCCCGTCGTAGGGGCCAACAAACAGCCACAAAGCATCACCTTCCGTTGCCCATAACTGGTTCATTTCACCATCCACCACTGTCTGCAAACTCGCCCCTTCTTGCGGTGTCCAGTTGAGGACCGCATAACCATTGCGGAACGGCAGAACATCCACAAAACCGCCTTGATTGGAGGCAATTTCGCTTACATTCCCCTCACGATCCAAACGCACCCAGCGCGTTGTCTGTTCACCGGGATTGTCCATATCGAACGGGGACAGCAGGTTAATAGCAAGGGCCTGACCGTTGTCAATGAAACGTACGCCGGTGATGACCTCTTCTTCGTTGTAGTAAACATCTGTGACCGCTTCGTCTCGGACGCGAACGACATTGCTGGTCGGGATAGGGCCACCGGGTTGGGCTGCCGGACGATCCTCGTCAAGATCGACCCAGGCAAGTTCCCGGGTTGCGGAGAGGTAATCGACCTTAAAATAGCCGAAAGCGTCATCCTGCTCAACATCGCCTGTTTCCAGATTCCAGACAAAAGCCGGGCTGTTGGGGCCACGCTCGGTTCCCCACATGACCATCGCAAAAGTGATGGTGTTGCCGGGGAAAACAAGTGGGTCGGGCATAACATAGTGATCTTCGTCCACCGGAAGCGCCGTTAATTCATGCAGAACTTCCCCACTGGCGGTATCGAGAATGGTCAACTTCCACTCGCCAATTCCCTGTAAAGTGCCATAGGCCACACTTGAGCCGTTTGTGCTGAATGAATGCGGAGATACATTGCATTCTCCAGACTCCAGCAGGATATTGATGCGGTCAACATTCGCGGTGAGATCAC
Organism: Chloroflexota bacterium; assembly: GCA_022616515.1. Classification (GTDB taxonomy): domain Bacteria; phylum Chloroflexota; class Anaerolineae; order Aggregatilineales; family J027; genus JAKEEQ01. Next base: position 15,750 of record JAKEEQ010000014.1, read on the forward strand.
GGACATGAAAAGTGGTCACCGGCACATCCGCACCATTAGGAATGACGCTGCAAAAGGCTGTCAGATTTTCGTTGGGGTAGACGGCCACGCGGGTGGCGACAATTTGGCCCTCTTCAAGTCCCAGATCAAGCTCTTCAATCTCGCCGTCTTCGTAGATACGCAGCAGGGCGTTATCCTGCTGGTTTAATACATAGAACGACCAGCGCCCACCCGCCTCTGTGCCCTGAAAAACAGCCAGCGGCAAGATAAACGCAGCAATGAGTAGCAAACGTTTCAACATGTCAGAATGTTACTTTCGATTCAGCCGGGTAATTGTACTCATTGTACGTCGCAAAACCTTCTCTCACATGACGCAAGGGTGATGTGTTACCAACGTTATTCCTTTTCGAAGTTGGTTCCCAGCGCGGCGGGCGGATTGGCGCGTAATGCCCCCTGAAAGAAGGGTCGTGCCCGCTCCGGTATCAAACGCAGCAGCCATTCGGCAAACCCGCTGGATACGAACATCAGCGTGAGCAGCATCAACACCCAGGGCGTCATGTTGATGATTTGCACCGGGATATTCAGCGTCGCCTCTTTCTGAAGCTCCAGTGCCAGCGCCCGCAGCCCCACTATCAAATAGACACCAAAGGCAACGCGAAAAGGTCGCCAGCCCCCAAAAATGACAATTGCCAGCGCAATCCAGCCGTTGCCTATTGTCAAATTTTCTTTCCAGCCGAGGCGAATGCTCAGCGAGTAGGTTGCGCCCGCCAGCCCGACCAGCGCCCCGCCAATGGCAACATAGACAAACCGCCAGAACTGCACGCGGATGCCGCGCACATAAGCGGCCTGGGGGTGTTCGCCGAGGCCGCGTAGCTGCAAGCCGGGGCGGGTGTGATAGATGAAGGCCCACACCACAAAGAGCAAAACGACGCTGAAATAAATAAGGAGATTATGTTGGAAGAAGATTTCACCAATGCCTAAAAATTCAATATCTTTCAACACCGGTACAGGCGCATAGGGGATTTCCACTTGCTGACCCGGCAAATTTGCATAATCGCGCCCCACAAACGTGCTCAAATCTGCCGCCAGCAGGGTCAGGACAAAACCGACAGCGATTTGATCGAGCCGCAAAAATACGCTGGAGGCAATGATGATGAGTGCAATTAGCATCCCGACCAGCATCGCCGCTCCAATACCCAGCCCGATACTGCTTGTTTCGAGTGCGACGGCAAAGGCCGCCATAGCCGCCAGCAAAATCGTGCCGTCCAGCGATAAATTGACGACCCCGGCGCGTTCGGTGATCATCTCGCCTAAACCGGCAATTAGCAGCGGTGCACCGTTGCGTACAATATCTGCCAGCGTTCGAATCAGAATGGGGTCCATCAATTATCTCCTACCTGCCAGCGGTCCATCGTCTCTTGAATGCGCATTCGTGCCCCATCGAACAGCATCACGAAAAATACGAGTACGCCCACCATAACGCCAATTAATGACGAGTCGAGTTCGAGGCGGGTGCGCAGCGGCAAACTGCTCGAAAACAGCAGCGCGAAGATGAAAGAGATAAATGGCACAAGCAGTACCCGTATTGAAGTCAGCAGCACAATCAGCAGCGCCAGAAATCCAATCCCGCCGGATACATTCGCCGGGAGATTGCCGCGCCGGAACAACACCAGATGTGCCCCGGCAATGCCTGCCAGTGCCCCGCAAATCATCATCGCCAGCCAGATATTGCGCTCGGTGGGGATACCGAGCACTTCAGCCGAGCGTTGATTGCGGCCCATTGCCCGCAACTGCAAGCCCCACTTTGACCCCAGCATAGTCAACACGACGAAAATAAAAGCGGCAATGGAAATAAAGAGTGTGATAGGGGCAATTTGATAATTTTCCATACCCGGCAGGAGGGCATAGTCGGGGAAGCGTTCGGTGGCACTGCCAGTACTGGTTGCCGGTTTCCAGGGACCAACCAGCAGGAAGGCCGAGAAATTACTGGCGATGAAGTTGAGGGCGACTCCGCCAAAAATTTCATTCACACCGCCGCGTGTGCGCATAATCGCCGCCAATAATGCCCAACTGGCTCCAGCAGCAGCAGCCATGAGCAGTTCCGCGCCGAGTTGCAAGGTCTGGTTGGAGAGTTCAACAAATAAGGCAACGCCGCTCGCGCCAACAGCACCCATGCCAACCTGCCCCTCCACGCCGATGTTCCAGAGTCCGGCGCTGAAGGTGAGTACGAGGCCAAGACTGCACAGGAAAATCGGCATCCAGAAATCGGCAACTTTGGCCCGGTTTTCTCCGGTAGAGAGCGTTTGCTCATAAACGAGGTCGTATACTTTGCCGAACTCGACGGCGTTCTGGTCCACCACTTTCAACACCACCCATTCACGCCGTGCTTCCAGCGGGCCATAAACATTGCCCAGCGAGTCGCGGCTGAACACACGCTCGATATCAGCCTCACTTAACCGGGAGTTCTCCGGGGTGATGCGGCGCGGCGCGGGTTCAACACCCGGAATGATAAAGGCATCGGCGCGGATAGTCGTGATGTCGGCGAAGGTCTCGCCAGCTTCAAGGCGGTCGGCGACCACCTGTGCTTCTGCTTCATTCTCAAAACTGAGTGTGACAGTGGTCACATCCAGAACGTCGCCTTCAGCATTAACGATAATGACCACCATCAAAACGGCAATCACTGTGCCGATGATGAGTGGCAGCACACTGAGCAGTAATTTCAGGCGGCGGTCCATTATGCTTTGCCTCCGATGAGTTCGCCAAGTCGGGCGGTGGTCAGATGTGATGGATCATCAACGAGTGTCACCTTGCCCGATGAAAAGACCAGTACACGGTCACTGTAATCCAGAATTTCATCAAGGTCGGCTGAGCTAAAGATAATCGCCGTGCCCTGTTCGCGGCGCGACAGGAGCAGTGACCAGATACGGCGGGCGCTCTCGACATCAAGCCCGCGTGTGGGATTATCGAGCAGCAGTAAACGCCCATCCTGCGGCAGCATGGCGAGTGCTACCCGCTGCTGGTTGCCGCCGGAGAGAGCTTGGATCGGATCTGCCGGACGCCCGCGCACATCAAATCTGGCAATACCATCACGGGCTTTTGATTGGGCCTCGAACCAGTTGACCCAGGGTCGCCATGTGCGGTCAGATAAGGCAAAATGTTGGGTTACGGTCAGGCCGCTGACTAACCCTTCTTCGAGGCGTCCAGAGGGAAGGAAAACCATCCCTTTTGACAACAATTCGCGATAGCCGCGCCCAAAGGCCCGCTGACCGAGATACTCTACGCTGCCGGTTTTGACGACGCGGAATACCAAAAAATCGTACAGCATTGGCACAAGAATCAGCACCGTTACCGCGCCGATCATCATCCACATAACGGTCGGCGAATTGTTCAGCAAGAGTGAAAAGATGATCCACAACAGCACCAGTGTTCGCAGGCTGAAAATACGATCATAAAATGAGGGGCGATTTAACCCCGCGATGGCTCGCATGAAATCGACCTGCCCGCTGCCATCGAGACCGGCGAGGCCAACCACTTCGCCTTCGTTCAACTTGAGGTCAATATCATCTATCGAGAATAGGCGTGCATCCACATCGAGGTCCTTGATCGTCAGAACAGTGTCGCCCTTTTCAACAACAGGTGGTGGTTCGCCTACAAGCCGCTTACCGAACATCATCTCGACCATTGCATCGGTGGAACAGGGCATTTCGGCGGAGCCAACGAGTTCACCTTTGCGCAGCACAATCAACTCATCACACAGTTCTTCGACATCACGAAATTTGTGTGTTACGAGCAAAATGGTCATGTCTTCGTTGTGAGCAAGTTCTTTGAGGGTGTTGAATAGCTGTTCGCGCTGAGCAGCGGAGATACCGGTCGTTGGCTCATCAAGAATCAGCACCTTGACACCCAATGATAGTAAGCGGGCGATTTCAAGCTGCTGGCGCTCCCCGACAGTAAGCGTCGCAACATTCGCGCCGGGATTGAGGGAGAAGCCAAGTTCTCTGCAACATTCCAGCAAATCTTTACGTGCCTCGTGGCGTGATAAGATGAAGCTGCCGCCACGACCAAACATATAATTTTCGAGCACGGTTAGTGGTGCGAAGTCCTGCGGGTCCTGATAGAGCATCCCGATCCCATATTCAATGGCCCGGTTAGGCGAGTCGATGTTGGCCGGGTTGCCGTCAATCAAAATCTCGCCGCTGGTCGGCTGCTGAAAACCGCTCAGAATCTTCATGAGGGTGCTTTTACCTGCCCCGTTTTCGCCAAGAATCGCGTAAATACATCCCGGCTCGAAGGTATAGGAGATGTGGTCATTAGCGCGGACAGGGCCAAATATTTTTGTAATTTCTCGAAGTTCGACTTTCATAAAAATTTTTCATCCTGAAACATGAGGACCATTATAGCGCGAATGGCACTGAATTCGAATTTGGTTAGCCCGGCATTGATAGACGCCCGCTAAGTAGCCAGTTCTGCAAGAGTGATGTAAACTTAATAAATGTATTAGTTTTTGGGCCAGACCATCGGTTAATTAGTTCTTGGTGCGAAACTGGGAAAGAGACGAAACAGCATCTGGCTTTCGCAAAATGCAGGCAAGCTCAGTGGCGGATGGCTTGGGTTTGCCCGATGATGGTCAGATTATGAGCAATAATTCCCCAGCCGACCCATCGATGGAAGCCAGCTTGCCGGTGATTAAGGCAACGATCCAGCCCATGCCTGCGTTTTAAGACACTGATGCGACCTTCGATGCCAGCATGGTAGCGGCGTCCGCGCCAAAACCAGGACTGAGGTTCATGCTGTTGTCGTGGTTCAGATTTGTGACCCGCTTTGGGCAAGATCACACGCTTGACCCCCGCTGGTAGGCGTAAGCCGCATTCGATGCCGACTGCACGCCACGATCAGCACTGGCCTGGCGCGGTGGCTTATCGAACTGCTGGATATGATGATCAATGACCTGTTGGGTCCGGGCTATGAAGGTGTGCAAGGACTGACTAAGCGTGGTGGCGGCGGCATCGTCAAGGGTTTCCAGATGATCAGCGACCTGCTGCGCCTGAATGAGGGTGGCCCGACTAATCTTGACCAATTTGTGGTACAGTGGCTCGGTTTTGGCGTGTCCCTGTCGGGCGGCCTGTTCAATCTGGTGCTTGAGGCGTCGTGCGCTTCGGCGGCGATCTCGGAATACCGCGGTGGCGCGCGCAACGCCGTTAGCCAACATCCGTTGGGCACGTTTCAACTGGCGGCTTAACACACGCACTCCGTCCGTCAGTAAACTGCTGTCGGTGGGATAGTGGATAGTCGTTTCAACCACCGTCCCATCCGTTCGTAACTTACGTCCCCGGGTCACTTTTAGCGCTGCCGCCAGGTCCACCACCCGCTCATGTAAGGCTTTCAGCGTGGCGGGGTCGTATCATCCGGCACCCCTTCAAAATACACCCACCAAAAGCGCCGCAGCACCAGACTGTCTTTGACCGCTCTTTCCGTCTTTTCATAGCTGAGGTTGTCCAGATGCTTCACCACCAACATCCGTAAGACCACTTCCACCGGGGTCGATGGTCGGCCCGTCTGGCGGGTCCGGGGATACCGTTGTGCGAAATCCTGCTTGACCATCTGGTAGATCACTTCGTCTTCCAACACCCTGTCGATGTAGGCCAGTTCCGGCTCCATTTCGCTCGTTAGCCCCTGTATCTCCACAAAAAACTTGTCCATTTCATACTTGTCGCGTAGCATTAGCCGCAGTCCTGTGGGTGAAGTGGGTTGTTTCCGCAACGCCTATCTTTACCACACAGGACCCTTTTGCACCACAAACTAACTAATGGCTCGGCAAAACTGTCAAAATCAACACGACTGTAAGAAATAAAAATCCGGGTCATTGTTTTGTTACCTAAAATGCTCGGCACAGATCTACTATTGTTTGTAAGTATAGTAGGACCTGCCGGGTTTTGCATCCCTTTGACTCAAAACCGACCATTCTGTCCACACTGACCATACCGACCACTGGTTGTTTTGCGTACAACATACCCACCAACAATCCCCCGTCAAACAACTGCCTCTCTTCGAGATGTAATTTTCCTCACACCGACACAAAAACCTACCACCCACCTTAACCCATCTCACTCTACGCTCTGTCCAGATATTTTCAGCATTCCACAAAGGAGTTCCCACTATGCGCCTCAAACGGTCCGGTAAGTTTGTCCTATTGTTATTTGCCTGTCTGCTGTTGACGATAATCCCGTTTTTGTTCGGTGTTCTTGATCAGCCTGACGAGGAACCAGCACCGGCAGTTCAGGAGACTATTCCAGTCACAGCCACCCAGCATTACACACCACCCGATCCCATCATCATCGAGTTGGGCACGGTCGAAGCCACTGAGATCGTGGATACGGAAGGCACTTTTATTGCCTCCACGCTGGTCATCGAGGCCACCTGGACTCGTCAGGCAATGTTGTCCGCCACTCAAACGATGCAAGCCTCACTGACCGCCAATGATTAAGCGACTCTGGTCACGTCACCCGACCTATGCCCGCTGCGCGGCTGCCGCCAGAATGGCGGATGTCACGGTTCAAGGAAACCGTGGCGGCAGTAGGTTGACATCTTTAACGTGTCAAGCAAAAGGATTCAAACCATGGACAGTAAGCAGAGGGTCAATATGAATCTCAAAAGCGTGAAGCACATGCAACACGGACGCGGCTCTCGGGTATGGGGTGACCGATCAGGCAATCCGGAGCGATTGACGCCCCTGTTTCGCCCGGTTCATGACGTGTTTGACTTCATCATAAGGCTCGCCGGTCGTCCAGCATTTCCAGATGATGCGCATCCAACGATTGGCCAGCGCACGATAGGCACGGGGTTTGGCATGGCCGCGGGCCAGTTGTTCGTTGAAGCAGGCAGCTGCCCAACCGGATTCTCGTACACTCAAACGAGCCAGGTCATCAGTGGCAGCACGCAGTGGATGCGAACAGGCGCGACGGAATTCGACCGCCAGATGCTTACCACTGCTGCGGGTAATGGGAGCCGTGCCAGCAATGGCCTGTAAGACCATCGCGGATGGAAAACGGTCGCGGTTGTCACCGATATGGGCTAAAAGCCGAGCCGCTGTCAATGGCCCCACCCCTGGCAAACTTTGCCAGAAGGACGCATCCGGATGTGTTTTGAAGACGGTGGTGATCTGTCGTTGGATAGCTGTCTTGCTGTGAATGAGGTAGCGCAACAAGGGTATCAGACATTTGACATGTTCAACCCACCCTGTCTGGACACGCGCGATGGGAATGGGCTGCTGTAGATGCTGATACAGTTGAGGCAATCGCTCCATATAGCGATAGTGATGGGACGCCAGAAATGCCTGTAAATCAGTCAATGTTAACGATTGAGCCAGTTGAGGTGTCGGAAATTGTTCCACAAAATCCAATGCAATGAGGTGGCGTACTGGGCTGGAAAACAGATCAATGGCAATGGGGTAGTACTGCTTGAGATAGAACACCAACTGGTTACCCAGCCGACGCTGTTCTTGCATCAAACGATCGTAGGCGATAACGAGCTGCTTAAGGTGTTCAACAATTGGACTTTGCACGATGAGGGGACGACATTCCAGATCGTCCAGTCGCAAGAGATGGGCCAGCAGATAGGCATCCGACTGATCATGCTTACTGCGTCGCGGACGACGGGCGGCCAGGGCATGCGGATGCATGACAAAGATGTCTGCACCACGTTCGACCAGCCAGTCGATCAACAGCCCGTCCCGGCGTTCAATATTGATCTTTACATCCGGCAACGCATCCAGTGTTTCAGCCAGGGTCTGGAAACCCGACCAGTTATGACCGATGACGAACTGCGACAGGATCTGGCCCGTTTCTGCCAACAGGCACACATCATGTTTATCATCGGCCCAATCAATGCCCAGATAGTACATGGAAACCTCCATCAGTATGACAGGATGAAAATGTTCGCAGGATTATGTGAATCTGTTTGCAATGGCTTGGCACTCGCGGTGCGACATCTTTACGACAGCCCACATCCCACACCCTCATCAGGGAACAGTCAACGCGTAGTCTCTCGAAGAGTCCGCCAGCTAATGGTTCTCTCTGATCGTGGGTACCAGGGGAGCAGCACCACCCTACCTGAAAATAGATGGACAACACCTATCTGGGGACGCCGAATCGTCATCGAAACGGCGCGACATCGAGTCGCGACGCTGCCGACCTGGTCCATCTATTTTAGGTCGCCAGCTAAACGCTGGCTCCGCGCTGGCGCGAGGAGAGGTGACGACGGCCCGTCGTGCCGCCGCCACCGGTCGCTGCCCGCATCGACCAAACCGGACACCCCGTGTCAGCGGGGTGTCGTGCCGCCTCCGGCACCGAAATGGCGTCCCCGCCACCATTTCGTCAGCCATTTGCCCATCACCGGAAAGGAGCCAGAATGTCACCCGACAATTGCCACAAATCTGAGCGAATTATGGCCTGGATTTCACCCGAACTCAAAGATCACCTCGATCAAGTCATCCACCAACGTCGCAGGGAGAATCCACGTTTCCGGATGTCGGATTTGATCCGTGAGGCGGTACGAATCGTGATCGATAACGACTCACAAATCATGGGCAGCAGAGCTTATCAGGTGCGCACTTTTCAGCGGCAGGCGGATCGTCTCGCGGCAGATATTCAGACTGCTGAGCAAACCATCGCCCTGCTGCAAAATGTGAACCTGCAACTGCTGGCAATCGTGTCGGCGCTGAGTCTCAAACAGCAGGGGCGCGAGATTGAACCGCAGCAGTTGATTGAGCTGGCGGTCAAGGCCGCGCAAGGCGACAAGGCCCGCCAGACGCTGAAGCAGCTTAAGTCAGCCGCTACTCAGGATAAATAACCATTGTCTGATCAGACGCTCATCATCACCAATCTGGCCTTCAAAAGCCCCAAACGCTGGCAGCGCGGTCAGGGCAATCGCGGGCTGAAGGCCACCCTCAAATACATTCAATTCCGGGATGATCGTGAGACGGCAGCGCCACCGGATAAAGGAGAGCGCTGGGTGAATTGCGGGCTGGGCGATAATTACCTCACCATTTTCCAGCAGTGCACAAACCTGAAGACAGATAAAGTGCTGGCCTGGACGTGGGTCATCAGCCCGGAACCATCGGTCATGAATCTGTTGCCAGCCGATAAGCGCGTTGAGTTGATGAAATCCCTGACCGAGACGATTGTGGATCGTTACCACGAGGAGCGCGGCTTCGAGCCAAACTACAGTTACGTGGTGCATGATGCGCGGACCGCCGATGGTCGTCCGCACACCCACAGCCATGTCATTCTGCCCGGTATGGTGCAGGAGCATCTCGGTGGGCAAACGCCGTTTGTGAACTACGCCAGTCGCGGTCATCTGCAACTACTGGACGACATCGCCCATCAGGAGTTGGAGCAACTGCTGGAGCGGGAAGTGGGGCTGAATTGGGAACGGCCCCATAAATTATGGATTGAATGAAGTTTGGCCGATCTGCCGATTCAGATCAAGAGATTAGCGAGACGTATCTTGAGATTGTTGAATAAAAAGAGTCATGCCCTCAACGGGCCAATGACCGTTTCAACGCTCGGAAGATATTGTGCAACCGTAGAAAATTTGACCCGAGAGGGCATGTTGCGCCCTCATCGAGGCATTGAAGTGGATGGTTTTGCAATGAGTTTACCCATAAATTACCGATAAGGCGACCATGTCGTCTCAAATTAGCCAGTGCAGCAATACGTGGCAGGTTTGAGTCAGACGGTCTATACATCATTACAGAATCGGCGGAATTCGCAGTCAGAGCAGCGCTGTCGGTACTGTGTTGGTTCGGGCATATGCTCCAGTGTGGAAATCATATGCAACCTGTCAATAGCCCTATGCACCGCGCTACGCAATTTGCTGGAAATATCAATCTCCACGGTCTTCCGAGCAGGGATGAGATACAGATAACCCGTTGGGACATGGGTCTGAAAATGCTCCTCAAGTAACATGGCGTAGGCTGCGATCTGCACCTGAAAGTGATAGCCCGCTTTGCGAGCCAGTTTATAGTCAATGGGATACCGGCCCTCGGTCGTCTCGACCACTTCATCGATTTTGGCCGAAAGATGAAGGCTCTGGGATTGAACGACAAAATCAAAATGGCGATTGAGGACATCACCCGGTACATCCGACAGTTTGCGGCGCAGGGATCGCTTTGGTTCATCGTCATGAACCGCAATTCCGGCCTCCATCTTGAATGTCACCGGGCGGATACCAGGCAGACAGGAGTGGTAATAGAAAATGCGCGGACAATAGATGTACTGTTTCAAATCGGTGATGGTAAACATCACCTGCTCGTTATCCAACATATTGCAGCTCCAGACGATTATCCCAATCACGATCCCCGATACGAACCAGCGTGACCGCGGCTTTTCCATCGTCGAGAAAAGCCTCAATTTGCATCATCAGTTCTTCCTGATGATTTCGGCTGAGGCGGCCTGAGAAGGCGCTGTATTGAATACGGTCCAGTCCGTAATCCAGGCAGGCATTAGACACTTTGCCTCGAATACGATCATTCTCAATATCGTAAAGCAGCAACACCTGAAACAACATCACCATGTCGCCTTGAATCCGCTATAGGTATCACATTCATCCCGCAAAAAACTCGCCAGATGACGCGCCTGACTCTGTATAATGAACTGAAGCGGATATCGCTTACCGTTGTAGCGCATGTGTGTATCCATTTTTTGCAGGATACGCTCCGCCACTTTCTGGCGTGTATCCTTTTTCAGCATTCCATCATCGTGCTGCTCAACAACAAAATTGACATTCGCCAGGCCGAACACAGTGCGATCAACAACTGTCTGACGGAACTCCTCAATGAGATCAAGGACAAGGCTGGGTTTGCCGGGACGGTCCGCATGGAGAAAGCCTGCATATGGATCGAGGCCCGCCAGTATAATGGCCTGCTCGACCAGCCCATATAGAACACCATAACCGTAATTTAACAGGCTGTTGAGTGGATCAGTAGCCCCGCGCCCGCTGCGTCCCGGCCATTCATAGTGTTCCGGTAGCACATAGCCCGCCGCTTGCCAGTATCGTTTGGCAGCCTGTCCTTCTGCCGCCATGATCTGATTGCGGCAGGAATCAACCGTTGCGATTTCGGCGTCAATCTTATCCAGCAGAGCAATGCTATCCAGCACCTCGGCTGCACACAGATGCAGCTCATCATGTAAGGCCGTGTCCTTGCGAGTTTTGGCGAGGTATTTCAGGGTGACGGATTGGTTATAAATTTTGGCCTCAGCTAGCTTGAGGGCAAATTGTACGCCCCGGTGATCGTAATAAGCCATCAACTGCTGCCGTCGGGTAAGTATTGTGCCGCCCAGACCGGAGGCGTAGATGCTGGCATAAGCATTACCCCGCTTGGTAGTAAAATGTACCGGGATGCCCATTTCGCAACAAACTTCAAGGGCATCCGACGAGATGCTGATACCATTACTTGTGACCCAGACCGCCTTGAGATGTAGAAGCGGAGCCTCGGCGAGTGTTTCACCATTTTGAGTGACCTTGAGGCGTTTACTGTATTTGCCGATGTGAGTGCCGAAAGTATCGGCAATGAGATGTTCGATACGCATGAAAGTAATCTCCATACTTAGCGTTTACTTTCATGTTAACCACCCGTCGGAATCTAATGTTCCCAAACAAATTTTTGGTCGGGAAATTTTAAGGTTCGCTGTGAAATGTACCCTCTGCGGGCCAATGACTTCGGAAACACGTCAGCATCATGTGTGACATAGTCCGTCGCCTGTTTCAGTACCCTCTGCGGGCCAATGACTTCGGAAACTTCATACCAACGCCTATACACAGTGTTTTGCAGAGTTTCAGTACCCTCTGCGGGCCAATGACTTCGGAAACCAGGTAATGTCCGAGGAACTTGGCACCGAATACGATGTTTCAGTACCCTCTGCGGGCCAATGACTTCGGAAACATGCCTGCCGGGCATTGGGTGGGGACATTGATGGACTTTCAGTACCCTCTGCGGGCCAATGACTTCGGAAACGATTCAGTAGGTTCGACATGCATCACTCCAAAAGACTTTCAGTACCCTC
>JAKEEQ010000158.1 GCA_022616515.1 Chloroflexota bacterium
GGGATACTGACGGTAATCACCTGTTCGGATTGGGCAGAAGCCGCCGGTGATGGAAAGATCGCGGCTGCTCCGGCCAGCAACATGAGTACAAGTAGTAATTTCTTCAATGCTGTTCTCTTTCTCCATAGACCATCAAACGTCTATGAGGATGCAAGACCAGCGTTACAATGGGGTTACAGGCTGGTTACAGTTTTGTAACGGGGTTGTTTGGTATTTGCGTATGGTGGCTGCCATGTATGGCGTCCATCGCGGATGATCGTAGGGATGGGATATATTCCGTCCGTCAGGTAAAGTACAGGTTATCTTTGTTTACATGCTAAAATGCTTGCAATGGATGATGTATTTCGATAGCGTGATGAACAAGTGGAGGAGATATTTCGTGATATGGAAGCCAATCTGACCCCTGAAGACCGCGCCTTTCAAACACATTTGCATGCTGCCAAAGCCGAACACCACATTAAATCAGGATGCAAAAATGTCACCTGAGATATTGTTGCTGATCGGTGCGGCGCTGCTGGTGTTGATGTTTCTGTTCTTTCGAATTTCCCCCGAACGGATTAATCCCTGTGCAGGACGCACACCACACGAACGCGCCCATATCAGCCAAATCCTCGACAAACTGGAAGCGATTCTCGACAAGATCGAGATGGACCTTCACCACAATACCATCGAAGATGCGGTCATCGAGCAGCGCATTGACGCCCTGTTGGGACTGGCGGAGCGCGGCCTGTGTGAGCATTATGCCCTGTGGAGTGTGTCCATCGAGCACGATATTGACCGGACGGACCGCGATTATCAGCTTGCTGATACCAGAGTCTGGACACTGGATGAGATAGAGGCCATCCTGACGCGCCTGGAAGGAATCATGGCCCCACTGGAGTCAGCAGAGACTACTTGACGTTATCCTGACGGCTATAGACGCCTGCCTTTCTAGCCGATATGATAGTTTAGATAGGTCTTGCGGAGGGATAATGGGTTCGTTTATTTTATTTCTGGAAAGCATCTCAGTCGGGCTATATATTTTTGTCGCACTTCTGTTTATTTGGAATATTCGCGCGTTTATTCTGGCAAAAAGTGAACTGCGTGTGGCCCAATTTGGGTTGGAACGCGAGATGGCCCAGCGTCAGGGCGGGCGTTCATTTACCTTCCTTGTTATCGCCATCGAACTGCTGATCTTCATATGGGCTATTTCGACGATTGCCGCCCCAACGTGGCGTGACGGCCTGCCGGAAGAAACGCTTAATCTGGGGCCGCGCGAGAATTTCCAGACGAGTACCCCATCCCAGCTTGGCGAATTTAACCCGATCCCGACCACGCAGAACAGCGGTTTTGAAATTATCCAGACCGCCCCGCCCCCCAGCACCCCTGTCGGCACGATCATCGCCCCCGGTGGTCGCGAAGGCTGCACAGTCGATCAGGCATTTATCCAGATTCCCGGTGACGGCCAGCTTGTTTTTGAGCCAATTGAGATCATTGGCGTGGCAAATGTGGAGAACTTTGCGTTCTATAAGTTTGAACTGCGCAGAGACCGCCCTGACACCAATTTCGCGCCGCTTGGCGTGGAATATACCCAGCCGGTCCCAACCCTCAGTGAACTGGGGCAGTTTATCCCGTCAAATTATCTTGAAGGCGTGTACCGGCTAAGGCTGGTCGTTTTCGATACCAGTTCAATGCCCATCGCCTCGTGCGAAATTTCCATCGTCATCAGCCCACCCGTGCCAACCGAAACACCCATCGGACAGTGACCACTAAGCCTTTGATGCCTCATATCATGCTTTTTGATGCACTCACATACTCATCCGCCAGCCACCGCCGACATAAATCAACTGTCCAGTGAGCCAGCGGGCCTGAGCCGACGCCATAAATACAATCACGTCTGCCACATCTTCCGGCTCGCCCACCCGACCCAGCGGCGTACCGGCTTGAATCGCGTCTTCCAGGTCCGGGGTGATGTATCCGGTCTGGATAGGTCCCGGCGCTACAATGTTGACTCGAATACCGTACTTGCCTAATTCACTCGCCGCCGAACGGCTGTACGATTCAATGGCGTGTTTGCTGGCGGCATAGCTGACATTGGCATTATGGGCATGAGCGGCATCTGTACTGATATTAACAATACAACCATCCTCGCCAGCACGGGCCAGATAGCGCTGCGCATATTCGCGCATCATCAGCGCGACAGCACGCGCATTCACGGCAAAATGACGGTCGATGCTTTCCGCGTTGGTCAGAATCACATGTTCATTGATGGCTGCCGGGTCGAAGGTTTCGAGCACACAGTGTGTATGGTTGTTAACGAGAATATCGACACGTCCAAATTCTGCCTCGCACGCATCAAAAAGGCGTGGGATGTTGTCGGCTATACCCAGATCGAATGTTCGTGCTGCTGCCAGACCTCCGCCTGAAACTATCTCACGCACCAGTATATCAGCCGTTTGCTGTTGGTTGGCATCATACAGCAGCCTGCCGCCTACCCCAACTTCTTTAGCTGCCTTAAGTTCCTCCGCCGAGTATTCAGAATCAGGCACATAATAGGTGATGAAGACACTCGCGCCCTGTCTTGCAAAGGCACGGGCAGTAGCAGCCCCGATGCCATGATTAGCACCCGTTATCAAAACAACTTTTCCGTCAAGGTTGGGGTCAATCATCGGCTATTGACCAGATGTGATAACTGCCTTCGCCGGGGCGCAGGTCGATAACCATGTCAGCATCAGGCGGCGGAGTCGCTACCGATGGTGTTACCAGCGCATAGGTCCCCACCTCGGCAGGTGGCTCAAATTCACTGACATCCGTCACCTGCACATCATCGAGCAAAAATGACCACACCGCCTGCTCGACGACTGAAGCCGGGATCGTCCCATCAACGTACACGACGACACGCTCTGCTCGGTCAAGCTCATCGCGTACATCCAGCAGGTAATGCAGTGGTGTGCCGAAGCCGCGCGGCGCGTAGTGGTCATCCAAAAATTGATATAGTGCCCAGACGGACCACGCCTGCGCACCTGCCACAAACAGAAAAATCAAGATGACATACGAGGCAAACTGCTGCCACACATCGCGAAAAATCAGGGGCCGTCGATAGAACTGGGTGATGCCTGCCGCAATCAGGATGTAAACAGCGGGCATCATGGGGATAAAATAGTGCGGCTCAGGCTCTGTCCACTCAAGGGTAAATGTCAGAACAGGCAGCAATGCCCATGCTATCAGAATCATAATCAAGAATGGTCGCTCCCGTCGGTTTCGCCAGATCCACCAGCCCACCAATCCCGCCGCAAAAATCATCCAGATAATAAACTCTTCGTAAGTAAAGGGTGGCAGGCTGTCGCGATATTGGGAATTGGCGTCTAGCCCCGCCAGCGAATGAATGTTCGTGCCCACCACCGTATGCCACGCCATTTCGGCGGCCTCGAACGAGAATTCGGAATCGCCTTCCATATCGAAAACGTCGCTCAATGACGTCTCACTGTCGATAAACCCAATGGCAAAGGGCAGCGCCAGCAGCACCATTAACGCCAGTCCAATCCAGAACGCCCGGTTAATGTTCTCGCGACCCAGCCACACTATCAACAGCGACAGCGGTATAAGGCTGATGGCGCTGAGATGGACCTGCACGGTCAGAGCCAGCAGGGGAATATGCAGCCACTGTGCCGGGCGTTTGGGTTGTGGCTCCAGAAAGCCCAGTGTGCCTGTAAACACGGTAGCAACCACAAACGGGACCAGCAGATTTTGCGCACCAACCGTCCGTGAATAAATGACGGCCCACGGACTCACAGCGAAAGCCAACCCGGCTACAAACGCCGCCACACGCCCATAATAGCGCCGCGCAAATTTCCAGATGAGGGCCAGCGCCAGCAAATTCATCAGCCCGACGAACAGGTGGGCCAGCACCGGATTATTGTCCAGCGCATAGGGCAGCGTCAGCAGATAGACGCTGACCGGGCTGTTGGGGAAGCCATCTGAGGATTGTGTCCCGACCAGTGTGAAATCCTCACCCGTCGCCACATCACGAGCCAATTGGGACAGCGTAGCCTCATACCCTTCAAATTCTGTGATGCCGGGATTGCCCATTCGCAAAAATGCTGCGACCAGCATTACCGCAATGAAGAGAGTGATTTCAGTGCGGCGCAGGGGCCTTCGTTCAATTAAGAGCATGTCGTTCCAGTCAGATACCTCTTTTTTGGGAAGAACGCCCCGTTGGGCGTCCCTACGAAACACCGTGATCTCCGTGTAGGGACGTGCAACGGCACGTCCTAAACCCTACGGGACTCCCTCTGCCAGCCATGTTTAAAAAGGATGTCGCTCACGCAACAGAGGGGTTTATGCCATCAGTATTCTATCCGAGTTTCCGATTTTTGGCCTACACCACCGGAAATTCGAGTTCACCTCTGGCTTGCAGTTCCATCGGCAGCAGGCTGTAATAAATCAGGTGGTTGATCGGGGTTGGCACATTAGCCGCCTGTCCCAATCGCACCACTGCGCCATTCTGCGCCTCAAGCTCTGAGGGGCGGCCCTCCATTATATCGCGCTGCATAGAGGCAGTGGCATGTTCCGGCAGATTATCAACAAAGCTCATGATATTGTCGATAACGCCATCTGCCAGCACGACGCCCCGCGCTTCGGCGACGGCCTTAATCTCCCGCATCAGGTCACGATGCATGGCACGAATCTCTGGCATCTCACGCAGCGGGCCAATGGGTGCACGGGTGATGGCCCCGATGCCGCTCATGGCACAGATGAACATGAACTTGGTCCACATCTCGCCCTGAATGTTATCCGAGACGGTCACGGAGATGCCCTTTGTGCGGCGGAAAGCATCGCCCAATCGCCGCACCCACTCCGAGATGCTATTATCCAGTTCACCAAATGTGACTGACGGCTCCGAGCCGACATGCCTGATGTGCCCCGGTGCTTCGATATAGCTAAAGATGCGGCATAATCCCCCCAGTACTGGCCCTTCACCATAAATCTTGATGAGATGGTCGGGTGCTTCGACGCCATTTTCCAGCGGCACAATGAAGGTATTCGCGCCAACCAACGGTTTCATCTGTTCAGCAACGTCGGGGACCTGCCATGCCTTAACCGCGACCAGCACCACATCCACCGGACCAACCTCTGCCGGGTTATCGGTCGCCTGCACAGGATGAATGTGAAAGTCTCCCGCGACGCTGGACACTTTTAGACCATACGCCTGCATCGCCGCCAGATGATCGCCGCGTGCAATGAATGTGACATCCTCGCCTGCTTCGGCCAGCCGACCGCCAAAATACCCACCAACACCACCTGCGCCATAAACCGCAATTCGCATAGCATGTCCTTTCTTGAACCTGCCCAATCATACACGCCATCTTAATTGACATCGACACTGAAAATTAATGGGTGTTTGACTGCCACTCGCTCATTTTAAGGTTCATAGATTACAATTGATGCAGTCTTACTCAGGGGCTTGAGATGACCGACGATCTTGACGCAATGCAGCGGCGCATCGCAGAACTCGAAGCGCTAACCAAAAAGCAATCACAGGAACTGCAACGCTTGAAACATACCCTGCGAGCGCTGCCGGTGTTTGTGTATCTGGTCGATACGCAGGGGAACATCATCTATGCCAACTACCCGCTGCCGGATACCAGTCCTGATGTTGGCGTGTTGTCGCTTGTTATCCCGGAGCAGCACGAGGAAATGAGAGACTTTTTTCGGCAGGTGATTAAATCCGGGAAGCAGGCTACCGCAAAGATCAAGCAGGCGCAGTCGCTGGAGTGGTATAGTGTGCGGATTTCACCCCCGAACGCCGATGGACTGGTGCTTATTGTTGGCGAAAACATCCACGAACAGCGCATGTATGAACAGGCTCTGGCCCGCAGTGAACAGCGCTATCGTATGATTACAGCCTTAAGTTCAGATTATGCTTTTTCTGTTATACGCAAGCCAGATGGCACAGATCAGGTGACCTGGATTACGAACACCGTCAGCGACACGCTCAATGCCCCGCAGGCAATCCGGGCGAATAGTTATGATATCTCGGAGCTGGTCATCCATAAAGATGATAACGAACGTGTCTTTGCCGACGTAGAGCGAACCTTGAACGGTAAAAGCACGGAAACGGAATACCGCGCTGTGACAAAAACGGGAGAGATTCGCCGCTTGCGAGTGGCGCGAATGCCCATGTGGGATGAAGAAAAACAGAAAATCATCGGTTACTACGCGGCAGCCAACGACATCACCGAGGAGACACGCGCTGCCGAAGTGCGCATCGAGAAGGAAAAACTGGAGACTGCCCTCACTAAAGAGCGTGAACTGGCCGATTTGAAGAGCCATTACATGTCGATGCTGGTTCACGAATTTCGCACACCGCTCACGATTGTCATGTCCAACTCATCACTCATTTACACGTATTGGGAGAAATTATCCCCGGAAAAGCGATCCAAAAGCTATCAGAGCATCGTTAAGTCCATCAACTATCTCAGTGAAATGCTGCAAGATCTCAGCCTGTTCATCCGCTCCGAGCGCGGTTACATCGAATATCAGCCGGAATCGATCGATCTGGTGGCGCTGTGCAGCAGCATTATTGACGACATCCGGCAAACCGATGGCCGTGAGCATTTAATCACCTTCAATTTTGACCCCGCAACCGGCGTTCGTAAAGTCGATCCGGCACTGCTAAAACACATCCTCGTCAATCTGCTGTCGAATGCCATTAAATATTCACCAGCAGGCAGCGAAATCACGTTCGGCCTGAGCCAGCGCGACGGCCAACTGGTGTTTGACATCTGTGATCAGGGGATTGGCATCCCGGAGGCCGATTTGCAACGGATTTTCGAGCCGTTTCACCGGGGCGAGAATGTAGATGAGGTTCCGGGGACGGGCATCGGTCTGGCGATTGTGCATGAGGCGGTGGAAGCCCATCACGGCAGCATTGAGATTGACAGTGAACCCGGCAAGGGCACTCAGGTGACGTTTACGATTCCGGTGAAAGATTAAGGATTTTCTGCCTCACATACTTTAGACGTTTAGCGAGAGGAGATATGTTTGACTGGAGAATAATTCATTTAAACATTGATGAGCAACATTCGTTAGGAAATATACTGGAAACGATTAGCCTGGACAGACTGCGCAGTTCACTCCACATGATTCGCCTGTACATATCTATTGATGAAGGGCTGTTGGACATAATACGTCCATTCATTAGAGAGATCAGTACCAACGAGACTCCCCGAACAGGCATGAACTCCATCAAAGATGAGTTCACAAGAGAGTTATTTGAAAAACTCAGTTCCTACGACCCCCGAGTCGCATACAGCATCTATAGCTATATTCAGTGCGATTTTTCAACACACGCGGGAATATCTTATGATATGCGTACCTACCTTCTTATCACAAAGAATGTGGTTACACATCTTCCTGACACCCTAGCTTCTTGGCCTCTATCTGAGGA
>JAKEEQ010000159.1 GCA_022616515.1 Chloroflexota bacterium
GAGACAAAGATCGCGGTCAGCAGCGGATTACGTTCAAGTAGTTTCTGGGTTGCCAGATAACCGCTTTCTGTCAGGAAGTCGCCATTGACAATTAGAGATTGATCAACGTCGATACCGTGATCTTGCAGGGCGGCACGATAGCCGTGCAAACGGTCAAGGCCGCTGCGTAATTCGAGAATGCCGGTGATAAAGGCAATGCGCCAGTGACCGAGTTCAATCAGGTATTCCGTCGCATCATATGCCCCGCGAAAGTTCGTCGCTGAAATGGAGATGCTGTCTTCGGAAATGCCTTCGTGGTCAACGAAGATGTAGGGAAAATGTTTGGCTGCCAGTGCCGAAAGATAGGCTTCGGGATGGCGGGGCAAGACGACGATGAGACCTTCCGCGAGGCCGCTGGTTATTCGATTGACGTATTTTACTTCATCTTTATGGGCGCGATGGGTGGTGTAGAGCAGGAGATTGTAGTCTGTACCGGCAATTTCATCATCTATACCGTTCACGATAGAACTGACGTAGCCATTATCAAAACGCGGAACGAGCACGCCGATCACCTGCGTTTGCCCGCCAACCAGACTTCGCGCCTGCTGGTTGGGGACATAGCCAAGCCGTTCCGCAACTTCAATGATGCGGTCTCTGGTATCCTCAGCGACCTTGCCGCTGTTGCTGAACACGCGAGAAACAGTACTGTAGGAAGTCCCGGCCTCGCGGGCCACATCAACAATTGTTACTTTCTTGCTTCTGCGTATAGACATAAATCCGGCTCTTTAATTTTCGTAATGCAATATTTATGCAAATTTTTGCAAACGTTTGCATTATATTATGACATGAACGTGCTATTTGTCAACAAATCCGTGAATGTAAATGACCGTTTACATTAGAAAAATTAATAATTTGCCTGAAGGAAGCGGCTATCATTCCACCAATTTGTTCGCTACCAGACGGTTTTTTCCACATACACTTTGCGATATGCACGGGGATACAATATAATCTCTGCCGTAGTCACTTTAGATGCTATATAGTTCTTGTTGAGATTAGGAAGAACAGCTGTCAACGACCCCGCAGCTTGCTGCGGAGCATGTAGTACATGCTCATGTTGACCAGCCCTAGTCATGCCGAAGGGCAACGACTACGTTACCAGTGAATACATAGGCACGTCGGGGTGACGCTCCAGCCTCGACCACTGCGCCGCATGATTAAACAGGCTGAGGGTCTAAGCCGGTGTTGTGTGGATACAAAACCACTGGATAACATGGGCGAGGAGGACTTCACCCCCGCTGGGGGAGATGGCTGCGGAGCGGAGCCAGCGGTAACGCAAATCCGCTCCACATCTTAATTCATTCATTATTAGAAAGGAGAAGGTGCTCCTCCCCGCCGCGAGCGACGGGGTTTCTGCACCAACATGTGATGAAGTATAGATTACCCCATGTTTTAGTAGCAATGACTGTAGTTGCAGTTCTGGTAGTGGGAGCCATTGGTATTCCCCAGAGTTCCACACACGCTCAGGATGGCTGGGAGCCAATGTCGTTTACGCCAGGTTGTGATTATGGTGGGAAAATCCAGTCCATCGAAGCCGTTGACGAGTTGACCGTGAAGTTTACTTTCTGTGTTCCCCACCCGGCCTTCCCGTCACAGGCAGCCTTTTCCGCGCTGGCGATTCACCCAAGCGAACATCTGGAAGCCACAGGTGGTGGCGGTGACGCGCTGGTTGGGAACCCGATTGGTACAGGTCCCTACCGGATGGCAAATTGGGAGCGCGGTGAGAGTATTACCTTCGAGCGAAACGAAGATTACTGGGGCGAACCAGCACAATCGCCAACCCTTGTCTTCCGCTGGAACGCTGAAGGCGCGGCTCGCCTGAACGAACTTCGCGCAGGAACCGTTGATGGTATCGACAATCCATCTCCAGATGACTATCAGGGTATCCGTGACGATGAGAGTCTCGTTTTGTACGACCGCCCCGGCACGAACGTCTTCTACGTCGGTTTGAATAACTGGATGCCACCGTTGGACAATCAGATGGTACGTCAGGCACTGGCGATGGGCATTGACCGCCAGCGCATTATTGACAACTACTATCCGGGTGGTTCAATTGTTGCCAGCCAATTCATGCCGCCAGTGATCTTCGGCTACACACCCGAAGTTAGCTGGTACGAATTTAATCCTGAAGCGGCACGGGAACTGCTGACTGAGGCTGGTTTCCCCGACGGCTTTGAGATCGAATTGGCCTACCGCGATGTGTTCCGTTCCTACTTACCGGAACCGGGTCAGGTTGCCACCGAAATCGCCACCCAGCTTGAAGAAAATCTGGGCCTGACGGTTAACATTACGGTGATGGAATCGGGTGCCTTTATTGATGCCAGTGATGCTGGTGAATTGACCATGTACCTGCTCGGTTGGGGTGCTGACTATCCAGACGCCACCAACTTCCTTGACTTTCACTTCGGTACAGGTGCTTCCGACCAGTTCGGTGACAAGCACGAGGCCGTTACTACACCACTATCTGCCGCTGCACAATTGTCAGACCCGGCAGCCCGCTTGGAACTGTATGTTGAAGCCAATACAGCGATCAAGGATCTGGTACCGATGATCCCGATAGCTCATGGTGCGTCGGCGACTGCTTTCAAAACCACTGTTCAGGGTGCACACGCCAGTCCGTTGGGTAATGAAACCTTTGCAGTGATGGGCGTTGAGGGTCAAGATACCCTGACATGGATGCAAAACGCTGAGCCGATTGGCCTCTACTGCGCAGACGAAACTGATGGTGAGTCGCTGCGTGCTTGCGAACAGGTGAATGAGTCGCTGCTGGCCTACGAAGTAGGTGGAACGGCTGTCATCCCAAGTCTGGCAGAGAGCTTTGAAGCCAGCGATGATGCGACTGAGTATACGTTCCACCTGCGTGAGGGTGTGTTGTTCCACGACGGAAGCACCCTTGACGCCAACGACGTCGTGATGTCCTATCTCGTCCAACTCGATGCTGCCCACCCGCTGCATATTGGGCGTGATGGCAACTTTACCTATTTCCGTGCCTTCTTTGACGAATTCGTTAACGCGCCCGAAGAATAAGGGTTAGAAGGTAGAATTTAATCGTTAAAGGTTGGTGAGAAGGCAGCTCTATGTATGTTGGAGTGCCTTCTCATCGTGTATTGTAAGTAGACCATTTCTAAAATTAGAATTCTGGAATGTAGAGTAGTTATGACTGGCTATATTTTACGGCGTTTAATCCTGGCAATCCCGGTAATTATTGGCATTCTCTTTTTTACGTTTGCGCTTACACGCCTCTTGCCAAGTGATCCCTGCCGCCAACAACTTCAAGAACATGCCACCGAAGCAGTCTGTCGCGAATTTAACCGCCGTCATGGTCTGGATCAACCTATCCCCGAGCAGTTCAGACGCTATTTAGGGGATATTGCTCGTGGTGATTTTGGCGACTCCTTTGAGTATGGCTATTCTGTCAGTCGATTGATGGTCGAACGTTTTCCGCGGACACTTGAACTGACTGTTTACGCGATGTTATTTGCCATCATTGTAGGAGTTCCGCTGGGCATTATTTCGGCCTACTATCACCATTCGGCAATTGATGTTGGCACAATGGTTGGCGCAAATCTTGGTGTGTCCATGCCGGTGTTTTGGTTGGGTTTGATGCTGGCCTACGTGTTTGGTGTATTGCTTAAAGATACCATATTCTGGTTACCTCCCGGTGGCTCGGGTGTTGATACCAGACCTTTTTACGAAGTCTGGGGTTTGAGTGTAGAAGCCAGCGAGACATCCATCTGGACGTTTATTGCCCACATGGATACGCTCAACCCACTTCTCGGTGGTAACCTCGCTGGATTCTGGGACAATTTTAGACATATGATCTTGCCCATGGCAGCTCTGGGTACAATTCCGTTATCCATTATCGCCCGGATGTCGCGTTCCAGCCTGCTTGAAGTCCTGGGGCAAAATTATGTTCGGACCGCTCGCGCCAAAGGCGTCCGTGAACGAGGGGTTGTCTTTAAGCATGCCTTTCGTAACGCGATGCTCCCTGTTGTTACCATTATCGGGCTATCATTTGGCTCCCTGCTCAGCGGTGCTGTTTTGACTGAAACCGTTTTCGGGTTGTCCGGCGTGGGCGATGCACTGTTCAGTGCAATTACAGGGCGTGATTATACGGTCGTACAGGCGTTTACGATTGTGATCGCCATCATCTTTGTGTTCGTAAATTTAGTTGTCGACATACTGTACGTATTTTTAGATCCGCGTATTAGATTAGAGTGAAAGCTTTATGGGAATAACCGATTCCGCACCTGCTCAGGAGCCTGCGCCTGAACAGGCAAGGGCGTTTGACATTATTCAGCCCCCCAAAGGACCCTGGCGCGAGACCTTCGAGAATCTACTCCGCACGCCCTCGGCGGTTGTGGGGATGATTTTGATGGGTTTCCTTATCACAATCGCGTTGCTGGCCCCGCTCATCGCGCCACACGATCCGTTCAAGAGTCTGCTGGATATTCCTCAAGAGGGGGCGGTCAGGCGGTCTAGCCCTTGTATTCATCTGCTAGGATGTCCCAAAGCCGGGGATACGCTCATTGACATCAGTGGTGATCAGCCCGTAGGTTCTGTGCAACTAAACAATGAGCGATTGCTGCTCACCAGAGGCAACGCTGTTGAGGTCTGGCGAGTCGAAAATGAAGAGTTGCTGTTTACATTGACTCACGACGAACCCGTCACGGCTGCATCATGGCGCAGTGATCAGGCGATTCTGACGGCCAGCGACAATAAATTGTTTATCTGGAAAGAACGCAGGATCATCGAAGAGTTCGAGAGCGAAGATAATGTCAAATTCGTGCTCTGGTCGAACGATGGAACTCGCTTCATCAGTGCTAACGACCGCGCTATCAGCTTCTGGTTCGACTGTGCCACCGCGGATTTCGCGCCATCATGTCCGATGGGTACTAAGGAATGGGTAAAAGAAGGCGTAGCAGAATTGGAAGCAGACTGGACTTCAATCCAATGGCACAGTGATCGACCCCAATTGATGGTGGCGTCCGGCAACGTGGTCCAACTATGGGATTCAACCGCAGGTGTGGTTCGGGCCTTTGCCACTCTGGAGCACGACGAGCCGGTCACTAGCGCCCTGTACAATAAACGCGGTACTCGTATTTTAACGACCAGCGGCTCAACTCTGCGCACATGGTGGGCCGCCTCTCCTTTTGAAGAAATTCAGGCATTTCAATACAGTGCGCCGCTAACGGGTGGAAGCTGGGGAGAACAGACGCTGGGTGGCCGAGAAGATGTACGATTAAGTGCGGTCAGCGGCAATCATCTCATTGTCTGGGATAGTAGTTCTGGCGAACAGTCAGCCGATCTATCCGCGGGTGATGAAACTCTGATTGCTGGTGTTGTTAGCCCACTGGCAACCCAATATGCAGCTTATTCGGACACAACGCTCTACGTCTGGAATGCCGCCGATGGTGAACTTGTGTTGACACAAGAAGCCGAAGCTGCCATTAGAAACGTCATCTGGCGGCAGCCCAATGGCGGGAACGTGATTGTTCATCGCGAAAACAGCGCCCACGTTATCAAAACAACCAATTTCCAGTACATTCTGGGAATTGATGGCAGTGTACGCGATCAATTCAGCCGTCTGCTCTACGGTGCGCGGGTATCGCTGTCCGTCGGCGTATTGTCCGTTTCAATGGCAATTATTCTGGGCACGGTGGCGGGTCTGGTGGCGGGTTATGTTGGTGGCTGGACGGATAACGTCATTATGCGTGTCATGGATGTAATGCTGGCCTTTCCATCGCTCATTCTTGCTATCGCGGTGGTCACCATTTTAGGTGCAGACATTGCGGAGTTTTTTATCAGGACGATTCCGTTCTTCGGTTTCCTTGATCCGGGGCTGGTGAATGCGCTGATTGCGATTTCAGTGGTGTTTGTTCCGGCCTATGCACGTGTGGCCCGGTCGGGTGTGCTGTCGGTGAAGGAATATGATTTCATTGAGGCATATCGGGCGCTGGGGGCCACACCGGGGCGAATATTGTTTCGCCGCATATTGCCAAACGTGTTAGCACCGCTGATTGTGCAGGCAACACTTGGTATTGGTACAGCCATTCTTGATGCGGCAGCCCTATCGTTCCTGGGGTTGGGGGCACAACCACCGATTGCCGAATGGGGCCGGATGCTCAGCGAAGAACGGGCACAATTCCAGACAGCTCCCCACCTTGTACTTTTTCCGGGCCTGGCGATTATGATAACCGTGCTGGCCTTTAACCTATTAGGCGATGGGCTGCGCGATGCTCTAGATCCAAGATTGAATAGATGATAGATAAGGCTATGCAAAACAACGGAAACAATTCGTCGAATGGCGAACATGCCCTATTAGAAGTAAGAGGTCTAAAAACACATTTCTTCACCCGGTCAGGTGTTGTTAAGGCCGTTGATGGCGTCAACCTGAGAGTGAAGCGCGGTCAGGTGGTGTGTATCGTCGGCGAGTCCGGCTGTGGCAAGAGCATGACTGCTCTATCGATTCTGCAACTCGTCGACAAGCCGGGACGCATCGTTGAAGGCGAGATTTACCTTGAGGGCGAAGAGCTGACCTCCAAGAACCGGCGTGAGATGTCGCAGCTACGCGGCAGCCGGATTTCCATGATTTTTCAGGAGCCACGCTCTTCGCTTAATCCCGTTTTCAAAGTCGGCAAACAGTTACTTGAAGTACTGTCCATCCATAAGCACGCGATTGCAAAAACGGAACGCGAACAGCAGGTGGTAGACCTACTGCGCGCGGTTGGCATTCCCGACCCTAAAAAGCGGGCATCCAACTATCCGCACGAAATGTCCGGCGGTATGGCCCAACGTGTGATGATTGCGATGGGCATTGCCTGCGCCCCTGATTTGCTAATTGCCGATGAACCAACAACGGCTCTTGATGTCACCATTCAAGCACAGGTTTTGGACCTCATGCGCAAACTCCGTGACGAGTTGAACATCGGCATCATCTTCATCACGCACGACATGGGCGTTGTCGCTGAAATGGCGGACATCGTAGCAGTGATGTATGCCGGTACGGTGGTCGAGGAAGCGCCAACCGAATCGCTCTTTGAGGAACCGCTGCATCCGTATACACAGGGTTTAATTGCGTCCATTCCGATTATGGGTGAATTTAAAGATCGACTCGATGTCATACCCGGCACCGTGCCCAGCCTGATTGATATGCCGCCCGGATGCCGCTTTGCGTCACGCTGTCGCGCCCGTATCGAACATAATCTCGAAAAATGTCTTGATGAAGAACCCGAATTGATGGAGGTCCGCAGCGGTCACAGCGTCCGGTGCTGGCTGTATGAGGAACAAGATACATGAAGAACACCGACGATTTCATACTCGATATTCAGGGCCTAAAAGTACATTTTGAGATGAAGGGCGGAATCCTACAGCGCACGACGGGCGTTGTTAAAGCGGTGGATGGGATTGACCTGAAAATCCGTCGCGGCGAGATTCTGGGGCTTGTCGGTGAATCGGGCTGTGGCAAGACAACGGTCGGGCGAGCGGTACTGCGTTTGATTGACGCCACCGAAGGTGAAGTATATTTTGAGGGCAAAAATCTGCTCGACCAATCCCCTAAAACCTTGAAACCAATGCGCCGTCAAATGCAGATCGTATTTCAGGACCCGATTTCGTCACTTGACCCGCGTACTAAGATTGGTGCAACGATTGCCGAGGGCCTCAAAGTTCATCGCTTGCAGCGCTGGAAGCAGCCGTTTTCAACCTTTCTGGCTTTATTGGAACTGGCGACCGATATACCGCTGTGGCTGGGGCTGCGCTGGTTGCATAAGCGTTTGCGGGAACCGGCTATACTCGGCGCTTTGATAGGTATACTGGGCAGTGTCGCCAGTTTTTTTAGAGCGCTGGCTGCCGAATGGGATCAGACCGGGAATATTGAGATCAGCAATTCCCAGATCAGACAAAAAGTACTGGATGCTTTACAGAAAGTGGGTTTGGAAAAAACCCACACCAATCGTTTTCCCCATGAATTTTCGGGAGGCCAGCGCCAGCGGATTGGCATCGCACGAGCACTGGTGCTTGACCCCACATTTATTGTCCTTGACGAGCCGGTCTCGGCGCTTGATGTGTCGATCCAATCCCAGGTATTGAATCTCCTCAAAGACTTGCAGCAGCAGCTTGACCTGACGCTGCTTTTTATCGCCCACAACATGAGCGTTATTGAGCATCTTTGTGACCGCATTGCTGTGATGTATCTGGGTAAAATTGTGGAAGTCGCCAGCCGGGAAGAGTTGTTTAAAAATCCACAGCATCCCTATACACAGGCGCTGATGTCAGCGATACCTATCCCTGACCCCAAGACCAAACGCGAACGGATTATCCTTGAGGGGGATGTGCCGAGTCCGTTAAATCCGCCGAGAGCCTGTCGTTTTCACACCCGCTGTCGTGAAGCTATCGAGATTTGTGCCATTGATGAGCCGCCGCTCATTGATATAGGTAATGGGCATATGTGTGCATGCCATCTGCGCCAGCCGGAGGCGGCTGAACCCACCGGGGATGATGTGACTTCCGTATTATCAGAGGTTTCTCCGTCATGACCGCTTAAATTCGTGTCCCGTGAGTTTCCAGAATCTCCCGGTCAAAATTGCAAGTAGCGCCAGGACCAGCAGCGGTCCCGGATGCCACGCGACATCCACTACTGGACTGAAAGCAACACAACAATCAAAGGCGGGATTATTCGTCAGGTTCATGACACGACTGCCATCAGGTCGCATCCGGTAAAGTTCGCGGTTTCCGTCTCGGTCAGACTCGACAATGATCCAGTGACCATCGGGGGTCCACACCGCCTTTGAATCTACAGCCGGATTCTGTGTGACGTTGTACATAGATGAACCATCAGACCGCCTGCGAAACACTTCCCAGTTACCATCTCGATAGGAGTCGAAAACAAGCCATTCACCGTCGGGGGAATGGTAGTCTCCTTTGCCATACAAAACAGGTTCGGAGAGTTGCTTTATTTGCATCCCGTCAGGACGCATTTTATAAAGCCGATGAGTACCGTCCCGGTTGGACACAAAACTCGCCCACCAGATTGTCGAATTTGCTGCCCGAACCATATTCAGCGAAGATACCAACACCATCAGGACCATTCCAATAAGTATCACTAATTTGCTCATGATGATGTCCTCAAAACATAACATACAGTCGGCATTGCCAGATTTTACCTCAGCCACTTTCTCCTGTGGTACTATGCCGGATAACGAGTTGTGGCGAAAACACCATCTGCCGTTCGCGGGCAGGTTCGTGGTTGATTTCTCCTAACAGAATCGAAAACAGCACCGGCGCAAGTTCATCAATCGGCTGATGTACAGATGTAATACTTAGGAACTCGGTGGTTGGATCATCATCATAGCCAGTCAGGGCTACATCCTCCGGAATGCGAAGCCCCGCCGTATCTAAGTATGATTTTGCGCCAAATGCCATATAATCATGGGCACATACGAGGGCGGTTGGGCGATGTTTGGCTGTCATGACCCGGTGCGCTGCCTGCGCTGATGATTGCAGGATGTTCGATGTGTAAGCAATCCACTCATCATCAATGGGGATTCCGGCATCGCGCATGGCATCGCGATAGCCCATCTCGCGGGCATCACCGAAGGGTAGTCCGGGAAACCATGTCAAAAAGCCAATGCGCTCATGACCGTGTTCCAGTAAATGATGCACAACCATTTCGATACCTTCTCGACCATCGACATCAACATAGGCAAAATCCGCATCCTCAACGTACATTCCGCCAAACGAGGCAAACGGAGCATTCATCGCCTTTAAACGGGCTACTCGTTCATCATTATAACCGACATCCGACAGGATAAAGCCGTCTACACGGCCTGTGGAAATCAAATCGTCGTAAACTCCTTCGGCGTTTTCCTGTGGCTGGATAAACGTCAGGATGTGGTAATTTTCATTTTCGGCAGCGGTCGTGAGTCGATAGATAAAACGGTCCAGCAGATTATTCATCCGGCTGGGGTCGTCCGCGACATGCCATGAATAACCTACCACCC
>JAKEEQ010000160.1 GCA_022616515.1 Chloroflexota bacterium
CATCGCCAACAATTGATCGATGAGTTCCTCCCGTTCATCCGGTGTGAGGGCTTTAGCCTGTTCCAGAATGTCGTTGATGGTCATGTCGTGCTCTCCTAACTCTTCTACCCTCATTATAGCATCATTGAGTGCCCTTTCTGTGCCGTGACTCTACCACAAGCAAGTAACGGGGAATAAGGGCTGGGCTGCTTCAGGCGCAGCTACTTCTTCTGAGATTTCTCTGATAGTAATCTATGAAAGCGCTAATTCAAATCCATTTCGTGTCTAACAAAACCCGCCTAGTATTACGGCAAAGAACTGTGGAGGTTATGCGATGAGTATAGTCCTGTTGACGATTCTACTGTTGTTCCTCATTGCAGTATTACCCATCTGGCCCCACAGCCGAAAATGGGGAGCCGATTTCAGCTTATACATACTCACAATGATGCTTGTCGTCTTTGTGGTCAGTATCGCTAACAATACCTGAGGAGAAAGATCATGCTTCGTTTAGCACTTGCATTCTTCTTGCTGGCTATCCTCGCTGCTATCTTCGGATTTGGTGGATTGGTCGGTGCGTTGAGTGGACTGGCACAGATTGCCTTCGTGCTGTTCCTGGTAATCGCTGTGCTGTCATTGCTATTCGGCAATCGTGTCGCCGTTTAGCACACGATTATATTCAGAATAACAAGACCCTCATCTCAACTTGAGCGAGGGTCTTTTTTTGTCTAATCCCGGCGTTCCCATTCGGCAGCGCGGGGGTCCTTTAACTCGTGCCATTCGGGCGAAACCTTAATCTCGCCAAGTTCGCGCACCAATTGCCGCGCCGCCAGACCAACAATCGCGGCAAAGGTTGGATAGGCCAGTTCAAGTTCGGCAAATTGATCGACGGTGAGATTGCCTGCCATGCCTGCCGCGACCATCTGCACGATTTCGACAGCCTGTTCACCCACCACATGTGCCCCGATGACTTGTTTGGTGTGACGGTCGATGATGAGTTTACAGAATCCCGCCGTCCGCCCATCAATCACCGCCCGATCCAACTCTCGATACGGAACCACCGCCGTCAGAATATCGGTCATTTCCCGCGCATGTTCTTCCGTGTAGCCGACGCTGGCATACTCCGGGTCGGTGAAGCCACCGTGTGGCACAAGTTTATGCTGCGTTTCACGATGGATTCCCAGCAGAGCATTTTCAACGGCGGTCCGGGCTTGAAGCCCCGCACTCTGCACCAGCATCATCTTGCCCGTAATGTCACCTGCTGCGAAGATATGATCGGCGGTGGTTTGCAAGTAGTCGTTGACCTTGATATAGCTGCGCTCGACTTCCACACCCGCATTTTCCAGCCCCAATTCCTCAACATTGCCACCCCAGCCCACCGAAAAAATAATGGCTTCAACGGACAGGACGTGTTCTTGATCGTCGGTGGTATAAGTGAGATTCAGCAAATTATCCTGCCTGTCAATGCGGGTCACGCCGCTGATACCCGTCACGATCTGCATCCCATGCGACTGTAATTCCGCAGCCATCGTACGCCCAACATCAATATCCTCACCGGGCAGAATGAGGGGCGCAATATCCAGCAGGGCAACCTCAGCCCCGAAGGCCAGAAATATGGATGCAAGCTGCGTTCCCGTCGCGCCGCTGCCAATGATGGCAAGCGAGGCGGGCAGTTTGCGCAACGTCCACACGTCACTATGGGTGAGGGCATATTCAGCACCAGGCAGATTGAGCCGGTTGGCTGAGCCGCCCACGCAAATCACGAATTTGTCGGCTTCGACGACCGTTCCATCATTAGCCTGTATACGATGCGGATCGATGAAGCGCGTTTGCCCGACTTCGGTGAATACATCGATATTCACTTCGCGTAAATGTGCCAGCAGTTGTTTCTTTTCGTGAACCTCGTAGACAACGTGTTGGGTACGGCGAATCACCTGCTCGAAATCCACCTCCGGTAGTTGATCGAGCAGCAAACCGTACTCGTTGAATTGATGGGCATCACGCACCAGTCGCGCCGTCCGGGCCAGTACACGGGTCGGTACGCAGCCATCATTGGTGCAAATTCCGCCCAAACGACCACGTTCAATCAGGGCAACAGTCGCGCCAATTTCACGGGCACGCAGCGCCGCCGTCACACCCGCTGGACCACCACCCAGAACCGCAATGTCGTATCGCATAAATTCCCCTATTGTGACGAATTTCACATATTGTTATTTTAGGACAGGAACATAAGAAACATTATAGATATGCAAACTGTGAATTGCATCGCAGAAAATGAACATTTTCTCCCCTCCCCTCCCAACCTGCATTGACGGAGGGGCGCGATACACCGTGTCCCATAAATAACCGGAATCAAAAAAGCCAGTCGAGAAGCCCCAACTGGCTGTGTTTAAGTGGATGTGCGCCGTACTGCCCGGCGGTCTTAAGATGCCCACGTATAGAGGCTTTTTGCGTTTTTGCCATGCGCCTTCTCGCTACTCGGCCCCGGGTCACACCTCAATCGATTCTAAATCACACCCGCATAATATAGACGCTTTCTGGGCCGTAATCTTACCAGATATTTTCGGATAAACAGATACGAATCAACATAGATACGGTATAGTAATGATAATAACCATCGACTCTTTTGAGGTTTCCATGAGAAAGTTGTTGCTCTTCCTTCTTGTTGCAATCATCGCAACCCCGACCACAACAGCACAGGAAGGCAATCAGGAAATTGGATTTTTACTGGGGCAAGCCTGGCAGGCTGTGCGGGATGGCAATATTGTAGAGGCTGGTCGTCTATCTGATGAAGCCAATTTCCTCGTCACCGAACAAGCACTCCCCGATTGTGCGGTTGTCCCTCAGATTAAGAGCCTGCTGGGTCAAGTCAGCAAGACACACCAGCCGGGTATCGCTGGGGGTTTTATTGCGGGGGCAATTGCGCTGCTTGGTTCATGCGGAGTCGATGTCGTCATTGGAGCGACGCCGAACGCAATCACGCCCGATAATGCTGCCGACCTGACCGAAATCACCACACTTGGGCGGGGTGTAATGCTCAGCTTTGACGTCAGCGATGACTTTTCGATGGTTGCAGTTGGCAGTTCACTGGGGGTTTTCATTTTTGATACACGGACGCATGAACTCATTTCCGAGATACCTCATGCTGGCGGTCTCATTATCTCCCTCGAATTTAACCCCGATGCCACCCTTCTGGCCGGTGGAACCAGCCTGGGCAATGTAGAGTTCTGGGATGTGCAAACGCAGCTCAATACAGGCACATTGACCGGGCATGGTGATTGGGTGCGCGATCTGTCGTTCAACGATGATGGCTCGCATCTGGCCTCGGCAAGCGATGACAGGACCATCCGCGTCTGGGATGTTGAATCGGCGCGTGAACTTGACGTTATGCGCGGTCATGATGATTGGGTTCTGTCAGTCGATTACAGCCCTGATGGGGAGTCGCTGGTGTCGGGTGGAGCCGACGGGGTTGTTGTGCTGTGGGATGCTGAAACCGGCAGCCAGATCGAGGAACTGGACAGCCATAACGACTGGGTTCGCGGCGTGGCGTTTAACGCAGACGGTTCGGCGTTTGTATCAATCTCCGACGATGAAACCGTGCGCGTGTGGGAGGGGCAAACCGGCGACGGCATCGAAACCCTGCGCAGTCGTGACGGCTGGTTAACATCGGTGGCCTACAGTCAGGATGGCAATTATCTGGCGACAGGTAGTATTGAAGGTATTGTACGTATCTGGGACCTGCAAACCGGGCAAACGCAGCACATTCTTGAGGGGCATGTTTCTTTTGTGTGGGGACTGGCGTTTAGCAATGACAGCAGCGAAGTTATCAGCGGGAGTTTCGACGGGACCATTCGTGGTTGGGAAACAGATTCTGGCAGTGAAACATTTGTCTGGTTTACCAACAGTTCATCGGTGACATATGCAAGTTTTCTGGATGGTTCACAATCGGTGGTTTCAGGCAACACTGATAACTCCATTCATCTGTGGGATGTCAACACCGGAGCCGACAACCCACTCCGGTTTGAGCGCTTCATCGGCGAAACCTTTAGCCTCAGCCCCGACGGAGAACATGTGGCATCCGGCGGTGTAGACGGTGATATTTTCATTACAGCACTGGAAACTGGCGATGTTGCACGACTGAGCAGTGTAGAGCACTGGATATTGAAACTGAGCTACAGCCCGGACGGTGGTTTACTGGCCGCCAGCGATGCCGATGGATTGCTGCATATCGTTGATGTCGAGAGTGGAGCAGTACTGCACGAGATTAATGCACACACCGATTGGATTCGCGGCGTAAGTTTTAGCCCCGACAGCACGATGGTCGCCACTGCCAGCGATGATATGACAGTGCGTGTCTGGGATGTGGAGAGCGGTGATGAACTTCTGGAACTGAATGGACACAGCGATTGGGTACGCGATGTCATATTTACGCCCGATGGCACTCGCCTGATTACATCGAGTGATGACACATCGGTGCGTGTCTGGGATGTGGAGAGCGGCGATGAACTGGACACTTTTACCGGGCACGATGGCTGGGTTTACGTGGTCGCCGTCAGCCCGGATGGCAGCCTCATCGCCAGCGGCGGAACCGATCAGGTGGTGATGATATGGGAAGCGAACAGCGGGCAGGTACTGGCCCGATTGCAGGGGCATGGCAGCGCCATCTCAAGCCTCGATTTCAGTTCCGACGGGCGTTATTTGCTGTCCACCAGTGGTGATGGAACCATCTGGGTGTGGGGCGTGGAAGAATAGGACATTGCGACCACACCATCCTCAAGTATAATAGAGAACAATAGCGTCACATCTCGTGTTTCCCACTTGCCTTGCGGAAATAAGGAGTGTGGCGCTTTTTGATTGGGTTTCAACACGTATCCCGATTCTAATGCTTACGGCTGCGACTTCCCCGTCGACCATAACGCGGTTTGGGTCTGTCTTTACGGGCGTCATCGTCCACGCTAGTTTTTGTTTTCAGCGCTTCTATTTCATCGCGCGTAAGGTCACGCCATTTGCCGGGCGGCAAATCGCCCATTTCCACTGCACCGATATGGGTACGGATGAGGCGTTCGACCGGGTGGCCCAATGCATCCGCAATATCCCGAATCTGGCGTTTGTGCCCTTCGCGCATCACAATGCGCAGCCATGTATAATGCCGTGTGGCTTCGGTGATTTTGACAAAGGCCGGGGCCGTCTGGAAGCCATCGGGCAGTGTAACGCCGTGCCGCCATGCTGCCAGCTTATCGTCGGACAAGCGGCCCTTAACCCTGACTTTATAGGTCTTCTCGTGCCCATAGCGCGGGTGGGTGATGCGATTAGTCAGATCACCGTCATTGGTAAGCAGAATCAGCCCTTCGCTGTTGAGGTCAAGGCGACCCGCCGGATAAACACGCTCTTCAATATTCACCAGTTCCACGACGGTCGGGCGGTCCATTTGCTCCTGCCGTTTCACCGTCGAGAGCACACCGCGCGGTTTGTTCAGCATAATATAGCGCAGGCGTTCCGGTTTCGGCAGCGACTTGCCATCAATGCGGATGTCGTCCTCATGCGGATTGGCTTTATCACCGAGTGAGGCGGGTTTGCCATTCACGGTGACGCGGCCCTGTTCAATCATCTCCTCCGCCTTACGCCGCGAGGCGATACCTGCGTTGGCGATCAGCTTTTGTAGTCGTTCTTCCACGATACCTCAATACGGTCTGAATGATAGGATAATTGTATAGTAACTGTTCTGTGGCTAAAAAAGAAGACCGGGACAGCAGTTAGTATCTTACGGTCCTTGTGAAATAGATGGGCACCCAGCCTAACCCTCCCGTCCCCTCTGTCCTTCGGACATCTCCCCATAATGTGTTTTACAAAATAGTGGAGGTTATAGACAAACCGGGATCGCGGTATACCCGACCCCTCTGATGAATGCGGTTTCGGAGGGGGGCGGTACACCGCGTCCCGTCTTAACAAACCCATAACCCATATTTAAATGTTAAATCGCATCATGGGGAGAAAACATGGCGGTGCGTGAACGTAGCACCATCGTGTCTTCTCTCGCCGGGGATTATCCCGTTGGAACTGTGATATTACAGAAAATTCTTTTATTGTGACATTCTTCACTATCGGGTTTGGGCGAGCGGGGTGAGAAATTATATAGCGCGATATGTGAAATGAAGACACAAACCCCCTCTATCGCTGGCGCAACATCTCCCCCAAACATGGTTGAGAGGGGTACACTTTTTGAAAATGAACAGGGTGTGGGGTATCACGAGCGGGCCGACACGCCGGAGTTTGTTGAAAAACCGCTGGACCCCGACTCATTCATGGAGACGGTGGAGCGGCTCCTCAAAAGACAGGCGGTCTAAGCCATGATGTCGGTGGAGAGCCTCCTCCAGCAGAATATTATCCTCAACAACCGGCGGCGGCTGAAACTGCGCTGGCTGGCGGGGATAATGTTGTTTGTTGGGACATTCCTGTGGTCGTTCATCACGGATGTGCCCGCTGCACAACTGTATGGATTGGGGCTTTTCATCCTCCTGTATAATGTGCTCCTGACGTATCTATCGGGCCAGAACCCGACGCCAAGTCAGGCTCAATTTCTGGTGATGGCCCAGATTGCACTGGACTGGGGATGTCTGGTGCTTTTTGTCTGGTTTACAGGAGGCATTGCCAGCCCGGGGCTGGTTTTGTTTTTTCTACATGTGATTACCGTCGCAGTGCTGCTGCCGGGCTGGCGTCCGGTAGCCTATACTGGACTGGTGATGGTATCGGTGCTGCTGCTCACGGCAGGTGAAGCCGCGGATGTTCTGCCTCACTTTAGAGTTATTCCCGGCGTGCCCAATGCACACGCTGGAACCTTCGTATTGGCCCAATCGGTTTTCTTTGGTCTATCGCTGTTCGGCATTGTCACGCTGACAATGATCATTATGCAGCCGGTGCGCTCCCAGCAGAATCAACTTTTCGCCCTGTTTCGCATTGTCCAGTCGGTGTCCTCCACCCTTGAACTTACGGATGTGCTGCAACGGCTGGTCGCCCGTGCACAGGAAGCATTATACGCCAGAGGGGTGACGCTTCGCCTGCTGGACCTCACCGGACGCTCGCTGGAACTGGTCGCGGCACAGGGGACCGGCTACTGTCCGCTGACGTCCATTGAAGTCAAGCCGGGTTCCGGTTATCAGGCGGCCCTCAGTGGCAGTGTTATGCTGGTTGACTCCACTGAAATCCCCCTTTCAGAAGTGGATAACCGGGGTGATATTATGCTGGTTCCAATCCGTAACAAACGCGCGTTGGGTGTCATAACGGTTTACTTCGATGCGCCGGTTCGTGTCGATTTTCAGACAAAACAAATGGCA
The DNA here is from genome assembly GCA_022616515.1 of Chloroflexota bacterium. Classification (GTDB taxonomy): domain Bacteria; phylum Chloroflexota; class Anaerolineae; order Aggregatilineales; family J027; genus JAKEEQ01. The sequence continues at coordinate 7,308 of JAKEEQ010000160.1, forward strand.
CTCGCTATTGCCTCGCAGAGTGTCGCTGCCATCGAAAATGCACTGACCGACGATGCGCTGCAAAAGGCTGAAAAACAGCGAAACCAGTTTGTTCATATTGTGACCCACGAACTGCGCTCACCTGTTTCGGGGGCACAGTCACTGCTGCGCGTGCTGATGAAATACCGTGAGCTGTCGCCGCAGCAGCGTAAAATCCTGGAGCGCCTATCACGCCGCATGGATTCGCTGTTGATGCTGATTAATGATCTGCTGTCGCTGGCGGAAACCAAAGCCGATGAACTCCAACAGCGCCTGACGCCGGTTGACGCCAAGCCGATTCTACTGGAGGTGTTAGACCTGCATGAGGCCGAGGCACAGGAAAAATCACTGCATATGAACCGGATTGTCGTGGATGTTGAACAGGCATTTGTGGTCGGAACGCCGCGTGGCGTAACCCGCATTATTGACAATCTTGTCGGCAATGCCATCAAATACACCCCAAATGGCGGTAGAATTACAGTAAGATTGGCAGTCGATGACGGTAATGTGATAATCTCAGTATCCGACACGGGCATTGGCATCCCCGCTGAAGCCATCGAAAAACTCGGTCAGGAGTTTTTTCGTGCGAGTAATGCTCGCAA
>JAKEEQ010000161.1 GCA_022616515.1 Chloroflexota bacterium
GCTTTCTGTGCTGCGTGCACCAGCATGTTGCGCAAAGGGAAAGAGCGCAATCACTTCACGGGAAGACAGCAAATGCACCGTACTGATTCCGTAATAATTGCCCGGCGCATTGCCACAGGCCGGAATACGCAGCACTCGGTGGCGGATGAGAAAGATTTTGCCGCCATCGGGAGACGGGTAATATTCAAAATCACCTTCAGGCACAAGCACATCAGCCGCATTATTGACGTTTTCCCAGGCCGTGCCAGCCAAAACTTCCGGGCAGTTTTGCCGACGGTTCAACAGTGCCTCATTCGCCGCATTGATGTCGGCTTCCTGCCAGATTTCACTGGCCGCGATAGCATCGCCACCCGGAACCAGCAGCGTATCTCTGGACTGGATATTGCCGTTGGTGTCAATTCGCCAGCGGTTGAGCTGCCGGGGATTATTGCCGTCCGGCTCAAACACATAAACGCTTATGGTATACGGCTCAATAAAGTACTCTGTCGCGTTACCTTCAGAAAGCCAGCCGGTTTCTCCGGTCGGAAGCTCAATTTCCCACCAGATATTGCCATCAAAACATTGGGGGCCTCGAATAATTGACAGCACGGTTCCTTCGGGCAACGCTCGGATAACCCGGCTGCCGCTTTGTTCCCGGCCCGGCGAGTCCCGAAAGACCACGCCAATACCGTCGTTGTTATAGATGACTCTGGCTGATGAACCGGGGACTAGCCGTGACGGCACAAAGTTGAATTGGTCACAATTTCCCTGAGCATTGGCTGGCACTGCCGCCAGCGGTATAAGAGCAACCAGCAAAATACATAGAAGTACAACGCGCATCTAATTTTCCTCCACAAAAGCAAATTATTCAAAGATTATACCCTTACGGGACTAATAAGCATCCGCCGTATAAAAAGCGGCGATGAAACGGCGACTTTTATCTTCGACGTGGGATGATGACGGTCTTGCCGCTGTCTCCAATGGGCTGGGGCAGCCAGACATTGAAAGTCGCGCCCATACCATAGCTGCTTTCCACCCAGATTTCGCCGTTGTGGGCACTCACTATTTCATAGGTGATGGCAAGGCCAAGTCCACTGCCATCGCTTTTGGCGCGGCTTTTATCGACCTGATAGAAGCGTTCGAAAATGCGGGGTAAATCGGCGGGGGGAATGCCTTCACCGGAGTCCTGAATCTGAATAATAATGCCGTTACGCTCATGATCCAGCATGGACCGCAATGTAACATGTCCACCTTCCGGCGTGTGTTTAATGGCATTATCAACCAGATTGGTAAACACCTGTGCCAGCCGGTCGCCATTTCCGGCAATGCGGGGTAAATCTGGAATACTCACTTCTAACTCCACGCCATGTTTATGGGCTTTCATGCTCATATTTTGCCCTACTGTGCGCAGCAGGGTATCCAGTTCCACGGCTTGTCGCAGCATATCCATGCGTCCCGCTTGAATTCTAGCGAGGTCCAACAACTCCTCGACCATGCGGTGCATACGGCTGGCCTCGTTGTAGATAACATCCGCTGCTTTTGGCTCGGCAACACCCTCACTGATGGCCTGTGCGAATCCTTGAATGCTGGTCAAAGGCGTGCGCAGATCATGCGACACATTCGCCAGAAAGTCACGCTGCGCTTGCTGGGTGAGGGCGACACGGCCTGCCATGTTGTTAAAGGCACGCGCCACAATTTTGGTTTCGCGCGGACCTGTGACCTGAGTGCGGGTGGTGTAATCTCCCTCCGCTAACTGTTCGGCAGCGTTCGCCAGATGATTGAGGGGGCGCGATACCCAACGCACAATCCCTACCGACAGGATTATGGCGAAAACCATGCCGATAATCCCTGCCTGGAGAATGACGAAAAACAGTCCACTGCCCAGTACCTCTTCAACTGCCTCACGTAGTGTCGGTTTGGGATAGGGACGTGCGAAAATAAACGCAACAGGCACTCGAAAGTTATCGTTGTTGGGCACGATGGTAGATAGCACAGGTCGTCGCTCCGCATAAATCCAGCGGCTGCCATCTTCTACAAATTCCCCCGCTATCAAAACAGGATTTGAACTGTCACGGGGGCGGCCAAACAGTGGTTCACGAGTCACTTCTTCAGCGAGATTGTCACGCGGATAACCGCCATCCGAATCGAAAACAACCGTTTGGTCCCGGTTATCCACCACAATAATGATACGGGCATCAATAGCGCTGGCCTGACGATCAATGTCCAGCACTACCTCCTCTAATTGAAGCCGATTCCAGTTATTACGCTGTAATTCCCGCCGAAGCAAGAATTCAGCATCCAGTGTCAGAGTTGCCAGTTCGACCTGTTCGGCTTCAACACTGACAACGGGTCGGGCGCGAATAAATAGCAGCAGAGCGACCATGCTGATGGTCAGTGTCATAACTAAAACCATCGCGAACGAAAGAAACAAGCGAACAGACAGGCGATTCATGGGATTCCCTATGTGGCGGTTATCGTTTCCGAGATAGCATGACTGGATGTCACAGGTTTATCAGTGGTTTGATAAATGGCAAATCCACTCAGGAAATAAAACAATGACGCCATGAGCAAGAGTACCACGTAACCAGCAGTGGTCGAGTTTCGTACGTTGTTGACATAATCTACCACGAAGCCGCCGCTCAATCCCAGCATAGAGCCGAAGCTGGTCGCGATGTTGGTGATGCCCATGTAGAAACCTGCCTGCTGGGATGGAACAATGTTGGTCACCATCGCCCAGCCAACCGTGAAGAAAATGGCTGTGCCGATTCCGGTGATCGCCATCATGACAATAGCGAGATTGAGGGATGATGTCTGGCTGATCACAAATGTGCTGAGTGACGCCAGAATCGCGGCCAGCACGATAATGCGCCGTCGTCCGATACGGTCCGACAGGTAGCCACTGAGTATGGGCGTTGCCATAATCAACACACCAAGTATCACAATAAGCTGGCCCTGCAAGGCGCGGGCGCTGTCAGCCGAAAAGCCAAATACGTCGGTCAGATAGGAGATAGTGAACTTGCCGAGGATACCAAACGCACCGAACAGAAAAGTTCGGTGAACGAGCCACCACATGAACGCTTTATGCCGGGATAGACGCCGTCCACGTTTGTTGACCAGAACCAGATATATTTGCCAGCGTGAAGCCGAATGACGTTTCAGATAACGTTGGACGACTGACAGGCGGCGGGGTTTGATGATCTCGGTGGGCACTGCCCGCAACGACACCAGTATAGAACTAACCAGCAATACACCAAGCAGCAGCACGACCACCTCAGGGTAATTTTGCTGTCCCAGCAGCAGCCAGACCATAGCGCCAGCGGTAATCACGCCAACCAGTTCCAGGACCGTCTTTAAACCGGAGGCGAGGCCGTGCTGGCTGTTAGGGACATGATCGGGCAGCATGGCGTGTAATGGACCTTGTACGGCGCTCAGCGCAAAATTGACGACGATGCTTGCCAGAATCAGGGTCAAAAATGATGCTGCATTCACTTCCCACAACAGGGCAGCGGTCATCAGGCTAGCACCCAGAAACATGTATGGAAAACGGCGTCCGATGCGGCTCTGTGTCCGGTCACTAAAAAGACCGACGACTGGTTGGGCAATGCCGGAGGTAATGAGACCCACAATACCAATTGTGCCCAGCAGCGAATTGAGATGACTACTGTCAATCGACCCATCCTCAACCAGCCGGGTTAATACAAGGTGATAGAGATTAGGGTTATTGACCCCAAAAGCCATCGCAAGACTTAACGACGGGAGGCTGATAAACGCCAGGAATCCCAGAGATCTATGTTCAGACATTTTTTTCAATGGTCACCGACTGGAAAACGAGGGTCAATGTATGTTTGTTTCCATCACCGGCAATACCTTCAATGTGGACGCGATCTACCAGTTTTGGATTTTCACTTTGTAAGCACAGCTCGAACAATTCGTTTAACGAAGAAAAGGATTCGGTTACTTCGTCAACGCCGCTCCGATTGCGATAGTGGCGGAAAACAATGGTTCCCTGCTTTACACTGGAGGTCACGCCCGTCTTTCCTTTTTACTGGTGGTGAATGTATTGACTTTAATCGTACCATGAAACACCATCTGAAGTTAAAGGATTCTGTCACAAACAAGGGAATTCTGAAGTTGAATCTAAACACTTGTGCGGCTGATAAAGTAGTATAATTTAGATGGTATGAGGAATTATTTGATGAGAAATTTGCTGCGAATTACTGGACTTTTGCTGGGCCTTGCTTTACTTGTAAACGTTGGTGTAATGGCTGCTGCCAGACGGGCCGAGCCTAAAACCCAGCAATTCATCTTTGCGTCGCGCCGCGAAGGTGAGTGGCGCTTGTACATCACATGGGTGGACGGTCGTCATGTGCGCCCATGGGCGGATATGCCGGTAGAGGACTATATGACGGCATGGTCGCCGGATGGGCAGTGGCTGGCCTTTAACGCCGACCAGTCGCGCGGCAAACTGTATCGTATGTCCGCCAAAGGTGATGTCATTGAGCAGGTTTCCTTTGGTTCGGGTTCTGATTCGGCCCCAACGTGGTCGCCGGATGGACAGTGGATTATCTTCTCATCGGACCGCTACACCCGCAATTATGACAGAAACACAGAATTGTTCTTAATCAGCGCCAACGGTGGCGCTGTCGAGCAGCTCACCTTCAGTTCACTGGGCGATGATACACCGGAATGGTCGCCTGATGGCGCGTGGGTGGTGTTCGCCTCGGAGCGGGCGGTGGATTGGGATATTTTCCGTATGCGACCCGACGGCAGTGATCTCCAGCAGTTAACCGGCAGTTCCAGTGATGACGTGTTTCCAAGCTGGTCACCAGATAGCCAGCAGATTGTTTTCGAGTCGTACCGGGATGGCAACCGCGATGTCTACGTGATGAACGCCGATGGTGATGAGGTGCGCCGGTTGACAACCCATCCAGATTACGATGGCGTTCCCCGCTGGTCCCCGGATGGTGAATGGATCGCGTTTGTCTCAACGCGCAGTGGTAACCGGGATATATTTGTCATGCGACCCGACGGCAGTGAAGTGCAGCAAATCACCTTTGACCGCAGCGACGATTGGTCGCCAGCATGGCGTCCCGCCACCGATCTAGACTGGTTATTGGCTCTGCATCTGATAGCCGGGCTTCTTATTATTAACGTGTCGATTCGGAGAAAACTCATTTGATTTTTCGGCTGGTTATTTTTCTGGCACTGTTTATTTCTATCACTATCCCCTCCATCGCCCAATCGACTCCTGTAATCTCCGCTGACAACATCCACCTGTTACAATCCGCTTCTACCATAGATTTTGATGCACTGCCGGACGATATTCAACCCGCCTCTGGACAGTTTGTTATCAATCATGACGCGACGGTGGTGGTCAGTTTTGGCAACGTACCGGGAGAGCCGCCCTTCAGCCGCGCCATTCGTTGGCATGAAGGTGAAATGGTCATCAACCAGCTAGATGACAGCAGCCTCGTTCGCTATTTAACCGATGATGGCAAGTGTCTGTACGTTGGCTATGTCGGTTACATGATGATCTATGCCTTTCATCCTGAGCAAGAAGCAGCCGATGTTTGGCTGGGAGCGCTTGAGTTGCCATCCGCCCAGGACAGCGCCGTCAATTTTTGGATGCAGGATGACACGACGTGTAATGCTGACTTTTATGTTGAAGTTGCGGCGGAAGATGGAACCCTGAAGACTCTGCACGTCGTTGACGGAGAACTTGAAACTCTGCATGAAGATATATTCGCACTGCCCGATGGAACGGTTGCGGCTAGAGTAGGCCGCATCCCGCCACCGCTGGCTCTCACACTCGACTTCGACGGTAATCTGTATCGCTGGGACATGACTTCAAATGAAATAACTGCCTCCCTGAACGTGGATGATGTGGCAATGTTCGGCAAGCTGAACAACAGCGGTACCCATTATGTGTGGCTGCCCAATGCGCGAGATGGACTGTATGTGGCTGATTTCACGGATGGAACATATCGGCAGGTTGTATCGTTCGATGAATTGTACATTTCGCATCTCATTCTCGCGGACAATGCCGATGTGGTGATCGGTGTCGATCCCTACGACAATCGCGGAACAGTCGTCGCATGGAAAATGGACGATGCAGAACGCCTTGAACTAGGTGAATATCGCCACTGCGAACGTGTTCAGCCCGATCTTGCCCGGTTGTCCAGCGACGGGACAGCGCTGGTTATTGGCTGCGATACCGGCATTGATATTTGGCGTGTGTTGGCGGACAATGGAAGCGGTCGTAATTATTGAGCCGGGAAATAATGCTTTGGATGAAAAACTTCATGATATAGATCGCGCCTTTGAAGCGGATGACCTGCGCAAAGCCGAAAGTTTGATCGGGCGTTTATTGAAAACAGGCATTTCCGATGACGAACGTGCACAGGTGTTGCTGCGGCGGGCACGAACCCGTTTTCTGCGCCAGCACAGCGAGGATGCGCTGGCGGATATTGAACTTGCCAGAGAATATTTCCCTCCCATCCGCGAACTGGCCTATACCAAAGCTCTCCTCGGCGACATTTACTTTGCGAAATTTATGCTGGCTGAGGTTGGTTTTGCTGACCGTGCCGACACCGACCGCGCCTACGAGTACTACAACCAAGTTCTCCAGAATTACCCCCATTACCGGCAGCGCGGCTGGGTGCATTACCAGCGCGGGTGTCTCCATTTGACAGAAAATAATTTTGAAAAGGCAGTTCAAGATTTTCACGCCGGGCTGGAATATGACAACATCCCCGATTTCCTGCACACCTTTTGTTATGAACGCCTCGGCTTTGTCTACCTCGATCATCGTGACCCGGAACAAGCAATGCACTACCTCGATAAAGCGCTGGCGACCTATCCACCGGGCAAGAACGCAGCGCATCTGGTGATGATCCACATGCTGCGCAGCCGTGCGTTACGCATGATAGAGAATTATGAAGAGGCCCTTCAGGCAGCCTCGGAGGCGCTAAAATCACTGGATACGGCAGCCCCGAATTACAAGGAAGCCTTCCTTGAAGCACATCTGGCGATGGGCGAAATACTGGCAAATATGCCCGACCGCGAAGCCGAAGCCATCGAGCATCTCATCCAATTCCTGCAAAACAGTAAACGCCCGCTTGGGGTGGATGTGACATGGAGCCGGGTCTATGAAACGCTGGGGGATTTGTCGTTACGCCTCTCCCGTCACGAGCAGGCCATTGAGGCGTTTAATGCAGCCCTGAGTTTTAATCCCTACCATCCCATGGAACTCAATGTCCGTTACAACATTGCCCGCAGCTACTACCGGATGAAAGCCTACGAAAAAGCCATTGGCGTTATTAAACAGATGCATGACATCGCGGACGAAAAAATCACCGATTACCGGGTATATTACGTGCTCGGCAATTCCTATTTCGCTCTCGAACGCTACGATGAAGCCGTGAGCGCCTATCGCGAAGCCGCCACTTATGTGCCGCCAAATTCCAAAGTAGTTGATAAAATTCAGGCGTACCTGCGCTTCTCCGAGCAGCACGCCTTTTAACCACGTTCCGGCGCTTTGATACAGGCGTTGAACAATTCTCCTAAAACAAGCCGGTAGTTTGCATCGGTGTTAGCATTTATTTCGATTGATATATCCTCAGATTCGATGCCGAACACGGCAGCCAGAACGTCCAGACTGCTGCCTTTCGAACTGCCCGTAAAATCGACAATGGTCGTTTGTTCCTGAACAGCTTCTTCTTCACCATTGATGATTTCAGCGGTGAAGCCAAGCTCGCCTAATACTTCGGCGGCCACCAGTTCAATGTCCC
>JAKEEQ010000162.1 GCA_022616515.1 Chloroflexota bacterium
GGCAACTGTTGATTTGTGTGTGGATGATTTCGAAGACACAAACCGCAACGGGCAAAAAGATGCAGGCGAACCAGCGTTGGCTGGAATTGAGGTCTTCCTACAGCAGAATGGTACAGTGGTTGCCAGTCTCGTCACTACACTCGAAGACGACTGCTTCCCCGCCTTGCAAGCTGGTTCGTACACGGTGGAAACCCTTGCGGGCAGTGGTATTGAAATCACGACCGAATCCCCACAAACGGTTGACCTGACGACTCAGAATCAAACCGTTAGCGCCGGTGGTACACGGTTGCAAACCGTCCCCGGCAACCAGATTTGCTTCTTTGTATTTAACGACGAAAATAAGAATGGTGTCCGCGAAAGTACCGAGGGCTTGATGCCTGCCATTGATGTGAATTTGCTGGCCGATGACCTCATCATTGATACCCTCGTCAGCACAGCCACCGAAAAAGTGTGTTTTGTTGGGCTGGAAGCGCAAACATATCAGGTCGTTGTTCCCCCCGCTCGCAATCATGCGCTGATTTCGCGCCGCGATGCCGCCATCGCCTTTGAAGACATTGGCAGCGAGGTCAACATTCAATTTGCCGCCCTGCCCGTTAATCCTGTCAGTGACGATGCCAAACTCCCCGCCTCCGGCAGTGGCGAACTTGAACTTGATCAACAAAACCGCCTGACACTCTCCCTCATTGGCGCGGGCGTTGTGATGGCCTTCATGATCGGATTAGGTATGCTGCTCTACGCGCTGATCCGAAGTTAGTTCAAATTATTTTGTGTTCAGAAAACTCTGCCAGTACACTATGAGTCATTGGAATTGTGCTGGACTTCGAGTCGAAATGGACCAAACGGACTGGAAAATTCTAGACGCGCTGCAAGCCAACGCTCGCCTCTCCTATGCTGAAATCGGGCGTCAGGTTGGCCTAACACCGCCTGCCGTTGCCGAACGTATCCGCAAAATGGAAGAAGCCCGGATCATTGAGGGTTATCACGCCAGCGTAAATCTGGATAAATTACAGCGTCCTATTCTGGCAATCATCCGGGTCGGGATGATTGATCGAAAGACAGGATCATTTGAAGAGTTTGTGCGAGAACATCCTGCTGTGTTGGAGTGTATCAAAATCACGGGGCAGGAAGGTTTTTACATGAAAGTCGCCGTGAGTTCGATGACTGAGTTGCAGAATCTCATCGACAATCTCAGCACCTACAGTTCCACTGAAACAGCGATTGCCCTGTCAACCATTGCAAGGCGATATGTCGTTGAGCGTGGCGGCGGGTGAGGTGGCCCCGGAAATCTAGGCTTTGGAGAACGGTCGTAATCGCCACGCGGCCTGAATAATCATCCAGCGATAAGCCAGTCCCCTCGGCTGGAAGATGAGAAATATCGCCAGAAAACTGCCAAATAACAGTGGTGGCAATCCAGCCAGCAGTGATGCTTCCAGTGCTTCACGCTCCCGGAAGGTCAGAATGCTGGGCAAAATATCGATAAGAATGTCACGCGCAAAGTCGATAAACCAGCGTTCTATGAAGAGGAAAAATGCCACCCCAAACAGCGGCCCAAGCGGAAATCCTGCCCCACCAATAACCAGCATCCCCAGCATCTCAATGCTTTCGGTGATGTCAAACGCGGCTGGTGAAATGGTACGGCGCACGTGAGCCAGTAAACCCCCCGCAACTCCGGCATAAATCGCACTCATGAAAAACGCGAGAACTTTATACCGGAAAACATTAATGCCCAGTTGCTCGGCGGCTAGATCATTGTCGCGAATGGCAATCCACGCCCGGCCCAATCGCGTGCGGACCATATTACGGGCCAGTATCCACATCACAATCGCAACTACCAGCACCAGATAATATTCTTCCAGATTAGTATTGAGTTCGATGCCCAGAATACGCGCCGGGTCCACCGTTAAGCCGGTATCACCGCCTAACCGCACAAAATCGCCCCGGTAACTCGAAATTGCCCACGGAATAATGAATTGTGCCGCCAGCGTTGCCATCGCCAGATAAAATCCCTTCACCCGCAGCGATGCCAATCCAAAGACCAGTCCAACCAATCCCGTTACCACAGCGGCAATTGGCAGTGCGAAAATGAAGGGAATACTCGCTTGCCGGGTCAGGACCGCCGATGAATAGGCCCCCACCATCATAAACGCTGCCTGCCCCAGCGAAATCTGCCCGGTATAGCCCAACAGCAGATTGAGGCCGACAATGGAAATCAGCAGGATGCCGCCATCTGTCAAAATGCCAAGCAGCGTTTCTGGCACAAAACGAACGCCAAGCTCACCAAAAACACCGGAGGCTGAAAACAATGGCAGCGATAACGCCACGACTGCAAAGAAAACGGTCCAGAAATAATCAACGCGGGTCCGCCAGATAGCTTGATCTTCGATATAGTCGGTGCTGTAAACACCACTCGGACGCATCATGGACGAACCTCCCTAAACGCGGTCAATACGCTGCTGCCCGAAGAGACCTTCAGGGCGGAAGAGTAAAACGATCATCAACACCACATACGGGGCCATTTCGATGCTGGCCTTATCTGAGATATAAAGAGCGGAGAGTTTCTGCACAATACCAATAATCAATCCACCGACGAGTGCGCCCGTCACCGACTCAAGCCCACCCAGCAGCACAGCCGGGAAGACCAGCAGCGCAATAAACGGCACTGTCTCCGCACTGAGGGCTGAGGCCGTCCCCTGAATTGACCCGGCAATACCCGCCATCACCGCGACCATTGCCCACGCAACGGCTAAAAGTAATCGCACTCTCAATCCCACACTTTGCGCCAGCACTTGATTTTCTGCTGTTGCCCGTAACGCCAATCCTAGCGATGTAAACTGGAAGAGGATGACGAATGTCCCAAACGCCAGCACCGAAATGCCAAAACCCCACGTCAAACTGCGTTCCAGAAGAATGTCTCTACCAAGCCAACTTTTAGTTCGAATAGGATAAGCAGGCAAAGTCCCACCAGGAGTTGTACCTACCACCATATATGAACCATCGGGAAGTGGAATAGAGTTGATCGTTGGCGGTTCCCTGAAAATATCAATACCTCGCGCCTGCTCGCCCCATATGATTTGAATGGTTCCTTGAAGCATAAACCCAACCGCCAGTGTCATCAGAATGGCGGTCAGGAGAGGTTGACCGAGCAGAGGACGAATCGTGAATCGTTCAATGAGCAGACCAATCAACGTTGTACCAACTAATGCCCCGATCACACCGCGAAGAATCGGTTCCGAGTCCTGAATAAACAGGTAGATCATGACCAGCCATAGAATTGTACCTACAACAAGCGTAATAATAGTCCTGTTCTGGTGAAAGAAACTAACATCACCCTCCTTTGACTCCCTGGAAGATTCAAGGCTTTTCGCTTCCCCCTGTTTGTCGTCAGAGGCAAAGAATCGTTGCCAGATAATTCGAGGAGACATGCCCATCATGCCAATCACCGACAGGATGAATACCGCCGCCAGAAAACCGACACTGAACACCATCTGATCTGAGGGTGGATTCTGGTAAAACTGCCAGAACAACAGTCCTCCAATGAACATCATCCAGCCATGCGCAAAGTTAAAAACACCAGACGCTTTGTTGATGACCACGATGCCCAATGCCACCAGCGTATAAAGACCGCCCGTTAAAAGGCCGGAGATGGTGAACTGGATAACATTCACTAGGCTCTGCCCGAAAATTTCCTGGTCAGCCATAATAATTTCGCTCCTAATGAAGTAGTTTATTCTTTGGCAAGCTCGACAACCGGCAAGTCCTGCGCATCGCCAACGGTGCGTACCACAATATCACTTTCCGTTTGCCCGACTCGCCCATCCCGGTAGCGAACTTCCGACGTCAGCACGACGCTGTCATGGCCCCCGTAAATCGCCCCCAGAATTTCGCTGTATTTTTGCTCCATAAAGCCCCGGCGCAGTTTGCGGGTGCGCGTCAGTTCAGACTCATCGGCATCAAACGAACGTGGCATGATGACAAAGCGGCGGATGCGGCTGGCTGGCGGCAGTTGTTCATTGACACGTTCAATATCTTTCAATATGAGTTCATTAACTTCATCACGCTGTGACAGGTCCACCATTGTCGTGAAATTGATGCCGCGATTTTCCGCCCAGCGGGCCACATTTTCAAAGTCAATGGTGATCAAAGCACTCACATACGGCATTTCCACACTGCCCAGCGCCATCACATCATGCACATACGGGCTGAATTTCAAACTACCCTCTATGTATTGAGGGCTAAAACGCTCACCCCCGCCGAGTTCAATGAGGTCTTTCATCCGGTCCAGATACACCAGATGCCCGTCTTCATCAAAGTAACCGGAATCGCCTGTATGAAACCAGTCATCTTTTTTGGCTTCTTCTGTCTTCTCAGGCGATTTGTAATAGCCTTGAAATACGGCACGACTTTTGATCAAAATCTGTCCGTCATCATCAATCTTAACTTGAACAGTGGGCATAGGTTTGCCTACTGTTCCCACCTTCACCTCACCGGGATAATGGATGGTGTGGCCCTGACATTCGGTTGAGCCATATAGTTGGTGCAGATTAATGTTGATGGCCCGGAAAAACTTGAGCACCTCAGGACTGATGGCGGAGCCAGATGTATAGCCGTAGCGTAAACGGGTCAGTCCCAACTTGTCGCGCAGCGGCGCAAACAGCAGCAGTTCACCAATCCCGTTGAGCACTCGCCAGTGGATCGGTGGTTGTTTGCGGCGCTCTTCAAATTCTGCCATTTTATAACCAACTGGCAAAAACAGCCGGTAGATGGTGCGGTTGATGATGTCGGCATCGACCATGTTGGCTTGAACCGTCCGCACGAGGCTTTCCCAGAGACGGCTGGGGAACAGCAGAGTAACCGGGGCAATTTCGCGAATGTCCTGCTGCACGGTACCTGCTGCTTCCGGGAAATTCACCACCATCGCGTGAATCACATGATTTGCCATGCCCAGACTCTGTTCGGTAATCCACGCCAATGGGCTAAATGACACATAATCATCACCCATGTAAACCGGCATTAGCTCCGCAGTGCTGTGTTGTGAGCCAAAATAGAGGTTGGCGTGACTGATCATCGCGCCTTTTGGCAGGCTTGTTGTACCGCTGGTATAGCTCAAAATAGCAATATCATCCCCGGAGCCTTCATTGACCAGTGTTTCATAGCGCTGCGGGTCGCGCTCATGGACGGCCTGCCCCAATACCTCAACGTCATCCCAGGAAATGATCCAGTCGGTCTCATAATTTTGCAGACCTTTGGCATCCCAATACACCACCTTCAACAATTTCGGAAGCTGTTCCCGAATTTCGAGAATTTTGTCAACTTGCTCCTGATCGTGGGCAATAACAATGGTGGTATCCGAATCTGTCAGCAGATATTCCAGCTCACGCGGGGTCGCATCAGTAAAAATACCGAGGGTGGTCCCCCCGGCGGACTGCGCTGCCAGCTCTGCCCAGTAATATTCGGGGTCGTTATCGCCAATAATGGAAACTTTATCACCCCGCTTGAGGCCAAGTTCGACCAGGCCGAGGCAAACATTGCGTACGCGCTGTAGACTGTCCGCCCACGTATATTCCTGCCAGACACCCAGATGCTTCTTGCGCATGGCGACCTGTGATGCCCCCAGCCGTCGCGCCGTATGCATAAATAATTTCGGAAGGGTATCCGCATCCGCCCGCAACGCTGGTACAGGGTCGTAATCTGAGTCAATGTTGTCTTTGGGAGTTTGGGAGGTGGAGTCTTGCTCAAATATTTTCTTTTTCTCGGTCATTATTATGCTCCTTGCTCACCCAGGTAGGCTTCAATGACACGCTCGTCCTTGCTAATTTCTTCCGGCGTGCCTTCCCCGATTTTTTGACCAAAATCCAGCACCACAATTCTATCGGCAATATCCATCACCAGACCCACATCATGCTCAATGAGAACGATGGTTGTGTTACGCTGCTCGTGGATGTCGAGAATGAAACGCGCCATATCCTCTTTTTCTTCGACATTCATGCCCGCCATCGGTTCGTCCAGCAGCAGTAGTTCCGGCTCCAGTGCGAGTGCCCGACCCAACTCTACCCGTTTGCGCAAACCGTAAGCCAGCGTTCCGACCGGCATTTTGCGCACATGGGCCATTTCCAGAAAATCAATGATTTCCTCGACGACATGGCGGTTTTCAACTTCTTCCCATATCGCAGGCTGCCAGACCTTGCGGATTCTTTCTTCCAGAGATTGCGGGAGATACTTGAGGATGTCCCAGTAGATAGCGCCGCTGAATAAGCCGCTTTTCATATAGATATAGCGGGCCGCCATCAGATTATCGAGCGCGGTCATGTTGGTGTAGAGGGCAATATTCTGAAAGGTACGGGCAATACCCAGCGGCGCACGTTTGTAGGTGGGTAAATCCGATATATCCTGTCCCTTGAAGTAAATGCGCCCTTGCTGGGGTCGATAAAACCCACTGATGCTGTTAATGGTGCTGGTTTTGCCTGCGCCGTTGGGGCCAATAATGGCGAAGATTTCACCCGGTCTGACCTGAAAATCCAAATTTTGAACGGCGCGAATACCACCAAAGCTCAGCGAAATGTGGTCAACATGCAGTAATGGGGATATTATCATGTTTGTTCCCGTAAAAATTTTAAGAATTTAAACTTTTGGACTCTACGAGATTGTAGACATTTCGCGTGAAATGTCAAAGTTTAGTTGACTGTAAAGCTTGCCTCATCCACCACTTCAGCCTCAATCAATACCCGTACTTCATAGTCACCAGCCACAAATCCGCCCGGCATACTCACAAAAAACAGCGACCGTCCACTCCTCGCATTACCCCACAGGTCTTCGCGCCCGGCAACCAGCACTTCATTGTGATACAACTCGCGCC
>JAKEEQ010000163.1 GCA_022616515.1 Chloroflexota bacterium
ATACTTGTCATTGAACTGTCCTCCTAAGTTGGTTGGTTTGCTGACTTCCCATCTTGGGAGACAGTTCTTTTTTGTCAACCCTATTTCACATAGAGCGTTTACTATATAATGCAAGTGGCGCATCAGGCCACACTTATTTTTGCGTTAAAGGAGTAGACGATGCCAGTTCGAGGAGTGGTGTTTGATATTGGCGGGGTGCTGGAATATACACCCGAGACCGGCTGGATAGACAAGTGGAATCAGCGACTGACTTTGAAACCCGACGAGATTTTTCAGCGACTGGATGCGATGGGGTTGGATGGCAGTATCGGCCCCTGTACGGAAGCGGAATGGCTGAGCGGTTTCAGGGAAGTCTCCGGTTTGGCGCAGGACCAGATAGACGAATTCATGAACGACCTCTGGACGGAATATGTGGGCTACCCCAATACTGACCTAATCAACTACTTCCGTGATTTGCGCCCGCGTTATCAAACCGCTATCCTCAGCAATAGTTTTGTGGGTGCGCGTGAACGGGAGCAGGCGCTTTATGGATTTGAGGACATCACCGACTTCATCGTTTACTCGCATGAAGTTGGTATGAGCAAGCCGGACAAACACGTCTATAAATTGACCTGCGAACGCCTGAAACTGCCGCCCGCCGAGGTTATTTTTGTGGATGATCACATTGAATGTGTGGATGGAGCGCGGGCCATTGGGATGCACGGGGTGTTGTTTGAGAACAACGAGCAGACGATTGCTGAACTGGAGCAATATTTAAACGCGGCAGAGTAAGATATTGTGTGCCGGATTCAGCCGAATCCGGCATGATTTTAATTGGAATGCTGGCTGTGATCTTCCGTGTGGCCTTCCATGTCCATGTCGGACATGACATCAACGTCCTCAATGATGGTTACGTTTTCACGAGCCGCCACCCGGAACAGCGTCTGGCCGGAGCAGTCGCCTTCCAGACATTCCCCCGTTTCCAGATCAAGGCCGAAATTAGGGAATAGCTGCGGGCAGTCCGGGTCATCAAAGCCAGCCTGACAGCCGGGGGGCATCGGGTCACTTTCGACCAGATTAACATCTTCAAGCAAACCCGCCAGATCCGCCACAATCACGTCATTTTCAAGGTCGAACTCATCCAACCGGACTTCCATCACATTGAGTCGAGAGCAGACGTCTTCCGGGGGGACCACTGCCGCTGGAGAATCACAGCCCGTGCTGCCAAGATGGATGTTCCAGGGGATGGGGTCTTCTTCGCCTGCCAGCATGTCAACGCGGATGAACTTATAGCCTGTCTGCCAGTTCCACCACATCCCGGTCAGGTTCAGCGGTGACGGAGCCAGTGTGGTATCGTTGTGATTGAGTTCAAAAGGTACGCCCATCTTGAAAACAACACCTGTATATTCACCAGCCGGGACCATGCCTTCAACCGTAGCATTGATGGCTTGGTTGCCGACATCACAGCGCCCGCTGCCATCTTCAAAGTCAAGCAATGCGACATTCTCAACCTGCCACACGCCGTCCTGCATCAATTCGACGGGCACTTCTTCGCCACCGGCATTAATCAGCCGTATATCGTGGACATAGAAGCGAAAATCCATAAATTCGGTGGCGGTTTCCTCAGCGCCAAGTCCTTCATAAACCGTGCCACAGCTAAAGACCTCATCGCCTACTGCGCCGGTGAATTGCAGTATAATCAGGTCATCCTGAGCCTGTACATCCGCCAACGGAAAAATGATCAACACAAGTAATACTATGGGGAAAAGCCGCTTCACAGTTACCTCCCTGCTGCGCTTTTCAAAAGTTTTCTTCAATAACTATAAAACAAGGTCCTCATGTTGACCATCGTTATCCAATGAGTCTTTGATGAGGAGAAATAACCCGTTCAATAAACCAAAGTTGGATGACATAGCCGTGCCCGGTCCCGTATTGTGATAAGCAAGGAAAAAAGAAGAGATGAGGATCACGATGAACATTCGCGACATCCTGACCTATGGGCAAAACCACATTCTGGGAACCATAGAAAACCTGAACGCGACCGACTGGGAAACACCCGGTGTATGCGGCGAGTGGTCGGCGAAAGATGTGGTAGCCCATCTCGCCTCTTTCGAAAATGTCCTGCTCGATGTACTGAAATCGCTGTCGGGCGATGACGATACCCCACACTTGCAGGCGTTCATCACCGATTCTGACTATAATGATAATGAAGTGCTTCAGCGCCGCAACAAGTCGTGGATTGTCGTGCTGGCAGAACTGGCACTGGCTCATGACGAGGTGATGAACCTGATTGATAAGATTCCAGAGCAGGTCCTTCGCCAAAAAGGTGTGCTGGCGTGGTACGGCGAGGATCATGATGTTGAAGATTTCGTGATCTATACATATTACGGTCACAAACGTGAACATGCCGCTCAAATTGAAGTCTACCAGACTCTGAAGACTCGCATACCCGAGGTGGGCTGATGCGTTTACTATGTGTTTTTGCCCATCCAGATGACGAAGCATTGGGAGCGGGGGGGATTCTGGCAAAATACGCAGCAGAGGGCGTCGAGACCTTTCTGATCACGGCCACACGCGGCGAGCACGGCTGGTTCGGCGCACCGGAAGAGTATCCCGGCCCGCAAGAATTGGGCCGGATTCGTGAAGCCGAGTTAATGGAATCGGCACGAGTTCTGGGAATCAAGGAAGTAACCCTGCTGGATTATGAGGATGGGCATCTCGATCAAGCTGAACCCTGGCAGGTGATTGACCGGATTGTCGGCGAAATCCGCCGCATCAAGCCCGATGTGGTGGTGACGTTTGACTTGAACGGCGCGTATGGTCACCCGGACCACATTGCCATCTCGCAATACACCAACGCGGCGGCAGTGCTGGCGGCGGACGCGACTTATCAACGAGAACAGGGCGTCCATCGCGTCTCGAAACTGTACTATTTCGTAGATACTGCCCGAAAAATAGCTGTCTATCAGGAAGTATTTGGCGAACTGGTCATGAATATTGATGGTGTCGAGCGCCGGGCGACAAGCTGGGAAGACTGGGCCATAACGACGGTCGTTCGTACCGAGAAATACCACGACCAGATTCTGGATGCCATTCGCTGCCATCGCACCCAGTTACCCGGTTATGAAGCCCTGACCCTGCTTCCCGTAGAAAAGCGCAAAATCCTGTGGGATACGGCGTGTCTATATCGAGCCTACAGTTTTGTCAACGGGGGCCGTGCTATTGAAGACGATCTCTTCGCAGGAATTGGCAATCTGGAGATGGCGTAAGAGAAAACGGGTAAATCGCTTATAATCCTGAATCGCGACACCCCGCCATTCCTGACGGGGTGTTTGGGTTAAAGCGGTCTTAGACGGTTGCTATTCCGAACGATTCGCGTGAATGACCTCCAATGCGCGGTTGAGCATTGTATCTTCGCCGTTGACAAGATCTTCGACAGTCTGAGTGACCGGAATAGTGGGCTGAATGCCAACGCCATGATGCTGGCTGCCATCATGTTTCAGAACGCGCAGTCCCGTCCAGCGAATGTTGAAACCACCCGGCAATTCGTATTGCACCACGTTGCCATTCGTCCCAGCCGTTGGAATGCCGACGATTTCTCCAAACTCATAATATTCTACGATACCCATTAACGTTTCGGCATAACTGATTGCAGAACCGTCGGTAATGAAAACAACATTGTCAGTAAAGCGAGGAAAACCGGGCTGAATCGTCCATGATTCATCAGTATATTCAACATTCTGGAAGTGCGGCTGTGTGATATAGGGCACCAAGAATTGGGCGGTGCTAATCTCAGAATCGGTTAGATGTCCAAGTAGTGATGGAGGCACGCCAGCGGGATAGCCACGCATGTCAAAGATGATACCCTCAGCCTGCGCCAGTTCGCCGCGATTGAGATTAAAGGCGATATTGTCAAAACGAGTCAGATCGATATACCAGACGCCCTCCTCCAACTCGATCACGGGTTCCGGTCGAGATGAAAGAACCAGTTCTTGTAGTTCGACACCTGTCAACTCGCGTGGCACAACGACCTGTTGTCCCCTGCCGTCCAGCGGCCGCAATTGAATCGTTAGAGTTTCTGTGTAGGTTGCGGTTCCATTAAACGCAATCCAATCCCAGCTATGCAGATACTGTTCGGTTGAAGCAGAGAATAATGGATAAATATTGGACATGATGTCCTCAATGAGCTGATCATTGATGGCAATAATCTGACTACCAACCGGAACATCATTACTGGCTGAAGCGGCCACAACATAGTTTCCATCAATATATGTCAGGGTAAAGGGTGCAAAAGGCAAGGGGTTGTCTCCAACCATAAACCACGCCTGTCCATGTCCGTCATGTAGCTCGGAAATCAATCGCTGGAATATGGTCTGCATCTCGTTAATTGAGGAGGCACTCGCAGCATCCTTAAGGCTTGTTTCGAGTACAGCGTCCCAATCCGTATCAACAACCTCCCAGTACGGATAAAAATGTTCAAGAATCGACCATGCGATGATAATCGTTCCGACGCGCTCGGTCTTTGTTTCAAAGGCAATATCTGGTTTCTCACCCTGATAATGGTCCAGTGCATTCGATTGGAAGGTATACAGACTACGCGGAACGCGAGCCGAAACTCCCGCATCCAAATCATAAATTGGTGGGTCAGCGGGGTCGGATGCATCAACACCAAACTCGACATCAGCGACCTCTTGAATACGCCGAAAACTATTGTAGATTTGATCACCTTCTCCCCGGACGCCAAGGCCGAATCCGCGATGAACCTGCCACATTACATAGCTGTCTGGTTGGGTGAGTGATTCCGGCAATGGCGGCGGGTCATCTGTTGTGAGAAAGATCTGTACGGTAGGGGCGACGGGAGCAAATATACTCTGCAAGACTTCAACAAGTTCCTCTGCCGATTCTGCTTGTAATACAGCAGCAGCACCATCAAGTGCAAATTTATCCCAATCTGCCTCAATGGTTTCATCGGCGGGATGGAAAAAACGGACATAACCATAGAGTTGGGCAAAAGCTGTTAGATTTGCCAGCTCTTGCTCGTTGAGCGAATGACTATCTGACTGGGCTTGGATGCTGTTTGGGCTAAACGTTACTCCAAGCACTAATCCGAGAATGATTAGACTAATAATGGTGGCACGTAACATTTTACCTCCTTTTTGCTCATATCCTATCATCAAAAAATGATCAATCTTGCCCAACATCCCAATAATTAGGGTTTTGGTTCGTGCCGCGCTTTCCCGGTCACAGGTAAACTCAAAGAGCACTTTTACGGTTCTATGGCTATCGAGGTTGAAAGGCATGCAAATGAGGCATTATGTTTCGAGGTGGACGGTGGCATCCTCAGTCAACTTAGTTCTACGCTGATGTATGTCATGCTACGGAAAGCTTCTGTCGTGCCCGGATTTTGAGCATATTCATAAAATGATTCATGCACAGGAACTTGATGAGTTCCTTGTATTCTTCAGCCGTTAGCATATTCTGTCTATTTTGTTCCAGCAGGAACTTCAATCGCTGTTCCAACACATCAGACGGCTTATAGGCAATGATGTCGTCTGGTGTTGGAGTTGATGCTAGAAAGTCAATAATCTCTGCAAATAGAGTATCTGGTCGGGCAATTGACATCATGGTTCTCCACTCAAACTTGCCCACATTATACGATAAAGTTCAGTTGACTGATCTGGAACAAATACTGAGACGTGGTTACAATGAACGTTTGTTCTGGCTGGTATAGATTTCCGAAAGGCAAGCGCGATGAATCTCGGCATCATATTTCGCGGGGAGTGGGAAGGCGAAAAGCTGCTTGAATTTGCCCCGCAGGTTGAACAGGCAGGCTTTGATGAGTTGTGGCTGATTGAAGACGCTTTTTTGAACGGCGGCATCTCGACTTCCGCCGCAGCACTCGCCCTCACCGATAACATCAAAGTTGGGCTGGGCTTGATGCCCGCTGTTGTCCGTAATCCACTGTATGCCGCAATGGAGATTGCCAGCATCGCGCATATGTTTCCGGGGCGATTTTTGCCCGCGTTTGGGCATGGTGTCGCTGGTTGGTTGAAGCAAGTCGGCGCATTTCCAGCATCACAGATGGCGGCCCTTGAGGAAGTCACGATGTCGGTTAAACGGCTGCTCAAGGGAGAGCGCTTCGATTTTTCCGGGCAGCATGTCAACATGCAGGATGTCTATTTGCTACACCCACCGCAAGAGGCTCCGCCAGTTTATCTGGGCGTGACCGGGGAAAAGTCGCTGGCGCTCAGTGGGCGTGTTGCCGAGGGCACGATTATCCCTGAATTTTGCAACCCCACATATGTAAAATGGGCAAAGGAACGCATCGCAGAAGGCCAACAAACTGCCGGACGCAGTGATGAACATCACCACGTTACACTCTACATCCATTGCAGTGTGGGCGAAGATCGTGAGGCAGCCCGTCAATTGGTGCGCCAGCGGCTGGCAGAACTGTTTTATTCTGGCTGGATTGATAAGCAGCTTGACAAAGCGGGTATTTTGCCAGAAGTAAAATTGTTGCGCGATACCCATGACCAGCAGAGTGTTGCCCGCGCCATTCCAAATGTATGGGTGGATGATTTCGCGGTGGCAGGCACAGTCGATGATTTTCAGGAGGGTTTGCGGCGATTCGAAAAAGCAGGCGTTGATTCGCTGGTGCTCGTCCCGCTGCCTGACCAAGACCCCGCTCCGATTTTGGAGATAGTAGCAGGAGAAAACTGATATGTTCAACGATGCCGACCGACTCTATCAGAGAGCCTTAGAGAAAATAGATAAACAAGATTTCGATGGGGCGAGAGAAGACCTAAATGAGGCTATAAAGTTGACACCGAATGATGTTGGTATGCGCTGGACACGAATGACATTCAATCATTCACATGACCTGCATCAATTGGCCCTGGAAGATCTCGATGTACTTATAGACTGGTATACAAATATTGATGCCGATATGTATGAGGTTATCGTTAATCGTTATGCAGAGTCTGATCCTGAGACGGATGATACTCTCGAATCTGATCAGGATTTCTTGTTCTCAAAGCGTGCATTTTCCCACGAGCAACTTGGGTATGTTGATGAAATGATGGCTGATCTAAACTGGCTAATCGATAATGGTTTTGGTAGTTCCATCAGGTACATGTGGAGGGGAGGCTGGAAGTTTAAATTGGGGAAGCTGAATGGAGCAATCGATGACTTTACTATGGCGCATCAGTTATCGTCAGATCTGGCTACACCTCTACTTAGACGTGCTCAAGCTCATTATTATCGGGAACAATACGAATCGGCACTACACGATCTGGATAAGATAATAGCATCTGGCGCTGAGGGTATAGATAGGTGGGCTGCCCTTCTCTGGCGTGGGCGGGTGAAATATTCACAGGGTAATGAAGCGGAAGCTCTTGCTGATTTCCATACCTATTCACAAATATCAGGTCACGAAACGTTTCCAGACCCTCAAACTTACATCGAAAAGTATTTCATAGACACACAAAAAAGTTAAACTCAGACTCTACACTAGTGTCTCCAACTGCGGGCATTCTTCGCGCAGGATGTCCAGAAAGGCGAGGGTGATGGCGTTCAGCGGATAGTTGTCTATTATATTCACCTTGTTCTCGGCCCCATCAATGCCCTCACCACCCATACACACGGCAACCATTAACATTCCGTTCATCCCGGTCTCAGCAACTTGCCTTATACGTCAAGGTGGAGACGAAAGGGATTTTATATGAGACGACTTTTATTATTGTTGACGATTGTGTTTTTGCTGCCAGCGGTTGTTTTCGCGCAGGGCGATGATGATATTACCGCCGGGGCGTGGGAAGAAATCGGTGAGATGCCCACTGCCCGCTCCGAAATGCGCCCGGTGGCTATCGACGGCAAGATTTACGTGCCGGGCGGTATCGGAGAGGGACAGGATGCCTATATGGCCCTCGAAATTTACGACACCGAGTCCGGTGAATGGTCGCAGGGTGCAAATATCCCCATCCCGCGCCATCACATGATGACTGCTGCCTATAATGATAAGTTGTATCTGTTTGGCGGCTATAGTTTTGGTAATTTCCGCCCCAGCGAAGTCGCCTTTGTTTATGACCCGGAAACGGATGAGTGGACTGAGCTTTCCGAGCTACCTCAGCCGCGTGGTGCCGGGGAAGCTGTCGTCCTTGATGACATGATTTATGTGGTCGGGGGACTTGGACCTGCCCGCGAGGAGTATCCTACCCTGCGTTATGATCCAGCAGAGGATAGTTGGGCAGTGCTGGCTCCGTTGAATAACGTACGCGATCACATGGCGGCAGTGGCTTTCGATGGCAAGATTTATGCACTTGGTGGACGCACGCAGGGCCAGGAGTATGAGTCTATCGAACTCTATGACCCCGAAATGGATGAATGGACAGAAGGTACGCCCATGAACGCCAAACGCTCCGGTTTTGGTGCGGCAGTGTTCGCGGACAAGATCGTTGTGGCGGGTGGCGAGACATTCTCCGGTGGCGTCGAAACACTGTCCAGTGTCGAATATTATGACCCCGAAACGAACGAATGGGCTTTCCTGCCCGAACTACCGGTTGAACTGCACGGGATGCAGCTTGTGGCGGTGGATGACGCGCTGTATATCATCGGCGGCTCGGACGTGGGCGCGGCGGCGGTCAACAGCGGGCGTATCCTCGTCTATCGTTTAGAAGACTAATTTCCTCCTTACACAGTGGGCAGGTCGGCGGATTTGCCCACTGAAGAAACAGTGTAGAATCCCGATAAAGCTTATTATCACGAATCTAACCGATTATTGAAAATGAGAATCATTCTTTCCCGTGCTTAGATTGATTGCCGCAACGCCTCCTCAAATATGGCGAGAGCGTCTTCGATTTGCCCCGGAGTGGCGATGAGCGGCGGTATCCAGCGGATGACGTTGCCATACGTGCCGCAGGTTAACAGCAGGAGACCATGCTTCTCGCAGTATTTGCTGATGGATTTGGCAATATCGGTAGCAGGTTCACCATTGACGGTGAATTCGGTGGCGACCATCAAACCCGGTCCGCGTACATCACCGATGACGGGGTATTGGGCTTTCAAGTCACATAATTTGCCTGTTAAATACTGTCCGGTGCGAAGCGCGTTCTCAACCAGATTCTCTTCCTGGATGGCATCGATGGTGGCGATGGCGGCTGCCATGACGACGGCATTACCCCCACCGTAAGTTCCGCCATGCGAACCGGGTGTGAATTTCTCCATCAGGTCACGCGGTGCAGCGAAGGCGGACAAGGGCATTCCAGACGCGATGCCCTTTGCCATAATCATGATGTCAGGTCGGGCGCGGCTGTATTCGTGTGCCCAGAACCGGCCTGTTCGCCCATAGCCGGATTGAATCTCGTCGAAAATTAGCAGGATGTTGTGTTTGTCGCAAATGTCACGCAGTGTTTCGAGGAATGCGGTTGGTGCAGGCACATATCCACCTTCGCCGAGGACAGGCTCGATGATGATGGCGGCGGTTTCGGTTGGGGATGATTGGCTGCGAAATATCAGGTCTAATTCATTCAGGCAGAAATTAACAGTGGTCTGTTCATCCCAGCCGTAGCGATAGGCATAGGGGAATGGCGCAAAGAACACACCGGATGGCAGTGGTTGAAAGCCACCGCGATAGATCGTCTTGCTGCCGGTTAAGGCCATTGTCATGGCGGTGCGACCGTGGAAGCTGCCCTGAAAAGAAATGATATTGGTCCGTCCGGTGGCAACCTTCGCCAGTTTGATTGCCCCTTCAACGGCTTCCGCGCCGCTGTTGGAGAAGAACAGTGTGTCGAGGCCATCGGGCAGCAGTGGCTGCAAACGTTCAGCCAGTTCTACCGACTTTGACGGAATAACGCAGTTAATTTGCCCGAAGAGCAATTTTGATGCCTGCTGCTGAATAGCGCTGACCACGCGAGGGTGACAGTGACCGGTGTTGGTCACGCCGATGCCGCTGGTGAAATCAATATACTGCTGGCCCTGCTGGTCATAAACGTAGATGCCCTCGCCGCGCTCGATGATGGCTTCGCTGAGATGGGTCCAGACATTTGCTAAACGGTTGTTGGTCATTATCTAAAAATCCTTTTGTGAAATTTAAAATCGAATATCCCGCGACCACTTCTGGCACATGTTTATGGTGGTTGCATCCGAAGGAATACAATAGATTACCCGGAATCGAGGGTCCCCGGCAAAGTTTTGAGCAGTCAGGCGAAATTTTAGCAGCCCGTGAGAAGTTGATAATTGTAAGTTAGCCAGAGGCCGGACCATTGGGCGCGTTTGGGGATAATCAGTTTGCCTGACCCAGTATTTATCGAAGTTTGGGACCTCACGCATGTGGGCAATGAAGGAACTAAACCACTGCTCATCACTACAGCGATGTTTCTCGTAATGGATGATCCGCACCTGAGTGGCGAAAAACTCATCACCGTTCACAATGGATGGTCCAATCTCATAAGCCGGGTCGAAAATTAACCGGGATATCAACGCCAGTTCAGAGTCAGGGCCAACAGCATTATACAGGTGAGGCACAAGGGCATTCCATTTTAGCAGGCGGTGTGAACAATCCAACAGATAGGCGGGATGGTATCGGGGGCGACTTCCAGCAGGAAAGTATCGATGGCCTGCCGGGTCTCTGTGTCATCGGGTAAAGAAAATGGCACGGTATAACCAAAATGCTCGAAGATGGTGCGTCGTTCGGCGAAGGTTGCCCCTAATGCGTTGACAATACGTAGCAACGTGGCACGCTCCGGTCTTTGCACCTTGCCACGTTCCAGACGCTGCAAATACCCGATCCCCAACTCGGCATCCAGTTCAATATCAAGCTGAGTTTTGCCGTATGATTGGCGGAGCGCACGGAGATAAAGGCCCGGCTCTTTCTGGTTACTCATCTAACTCGACTCCAGAGTCTAAGACACAAGGGCTGCGTTCATTTTACAATATCCTCAACAAGAACCCAACGGAGCCAATCTCAATGATTAGTATCGTTCCTGCACAAAATGGTGACATGCTGGAGCACATGATTACGTTATCCGGTGAATATGTCACGTGGCTGAATAATGAGATTGGACGGCATTTTCCCGAATTGAATATCTCCGAGCTTATGTCAGAGCATGATTATGATGACATCCGCCGCAAGTTTCCGGGGGATCATGTGCCACCGGATGGCTGCCTGCTCATTGCTACATCAGGTAGTCAGGTCGCGGGATGTGTGGCAGTGGGCAGGCTGTCTGATACGGTCTGCGAGATGCGAACGTTATTTGTCCGGTCTGAATTTCGCGGGGCAGGAATTGGGCGCAAACTTGCTGAAGCGTCGCTTGAAGAAGCCATTAAGCTTGGATATGAGACGATTCGGCTAGATACCCTGGGCTTTATGACGGGTGCGCTTCAACTCTACGATTCTCTGGGATTTTATGAGATTGAGCCATATCGGGATGTTTCAGACGCTCTGAAGTTTTACATCCGTTTTCTCGAATGTCAACTTAGTGAATAGCTGCCCATGCGCCCATTCGTTCATGGTTTCACAGCGATGCTGCCATTATGGATGGCGGCTGCTCCCACTGCACTGGCATACAGCCTTGCTGCGCGACAAGCGGGCATCAGTGAGGTTGAAATCCAGCTCATGAGCATGATGATTTATTCAGCACCCACCCAGATTGCCTTCACTCAACTGTGGTCAGCTAACACACCCATGCTCTCGATTGTGCTCATGGTGCTTATTCTGAATATCCATCTTATGGTGTACGGATTGTCATTGAGCAGGCGGATTTCGTTCAGTCCGGTTGAGAAAGCAGTAGCAGCCTTTTCGCTCACTGATGCCGTATACAGCATAACGCTCGCAACACAAAAAGGTAACAACTTCGGTTTCCTTTTGGGTGCGGAAGCCAGCATGTTTTTGGCGTGGAATTTGTTCACATTTGTCGCGTTACTATCTTTACCAGTGAATAATGGCGTTGCGGCACTTCCAGTTGATTTTATCGGTCCACTTATCTTTTTCGTGCTCCTGATGTCCATCCTGAGAACGAATATGGATGTCATCGTGGCGATAGTTGCTGTCAGCCTTTCCGTGCTGTTTACTTTTATGGGATTGGGAAATAGTGTGATTATCAGTGTTAGTCTGACTGGACCGCTGCTGGGGGTCTGGCTAGTGCGATCTCGCGGCGGTGCGTAATTGGATATACTGCCGATCATCTTTGGCGCAGCAGTGCTCATGTATGGTTGCAGGCTGGCGGGATTTACAGTGAATGTCAGCGAATTATTCCCGCAATCCGAAACGTTCCTGCACTACCTTCCGATATGTGTGTTATCGGCGCTGATTGTTTCTTCAATTCTGGATGAGCCAGCATCCATTGGCGTTAAAGGTATTGCATTTATCGGGAGCGGAATCGTAGTATGGAAAATGCAGCGCATGGGATTAGCAATCTTGATAGGTCTGGCGATATTCTGGTTGTTGACGGAATAAGCTGCTGTTCATTCCCGCAATGACTTTCCCGCAATAAATTCCTCGGCGACCAGCAGCGTCACATGGTGTTCGCCTGCCAGTTCAATGAGCAGCGATTTAACGTCCGACCATTCCAGCCCGCCTAATCCGGCTCCAATGCGCGGCAGGACAATTTCGGAAATGCCCATATTTGCTGCCAGTTTGAGCGTTTTTGTAACGCTATTTTCAACGGCCTCAAGCGTCGCATGGGTTTTCCAGTGCTGCTGGGTGGCGAGATTGAAAACCGTCACGCCCCGTCCGTGCCATGCGAAAACATCGCCGGGCTGCAAACCGCCATTTTTGCAAAGCGCATTATATTGTTTATACATCTTTGGATAGCGTTTTTTGAATTCAACGGCTATGCCTGCTCCCATCGCCCCGGCACAATTGACGCCGTGCGCATAGGCATCTACATCCGGGGTGGCAAACAGGTCGCCGCTGGAAAAAGTAATGGTCATTGGTCCTCGAAATTCCAATTACCTACTGTGTTCAACCACATACTGAATGAAGGCCACTGTATCGTCAATATCGGTTTGCGGTGCTTCACCCTTACCACTCGCCACCGAGCGTTCAATGAATGCAGACCAACGTTGATCTAAGATCTGTTGTGCCCAGCGGGCCGCAGCGGGTTTGGAGGCAACCGTCCCGAATTCGAGCATATAGAGCGAACGGCAGAGTGTCAGGACAACGAAGGTCTGCGCATCGCGGTCTCTCAACCAGTCCAGCCAGGAGGGATCATGATGTGCTTGCTCTAACCATGTTCGAGTAATTGTGGCGATTGCGCGGCGAATATCGGCGGGATCGACCGGACGCATCAGGGTCGCAGGGTTGGGTCCTGCTATCACGATGCCATGTTCGCGCAAAACGTAGCGCTGCATCGCCCAACCCGGTTCAAGGTGTTCCCTGAACAGTGATGTGCCTTTCTCAATTTGCGGGTATTTCGCCTCGGATGGCGCGGAATCCTCTAACGCCTCCTGCGGGATATAGGCCGCTTCGATTTTGCGTGACCAGAGTGAGCCGCTCTCCTCAAATGTCTTGTGCATTTCAGAGAGTGCCAAAAAGTGGTCATCTGCAATGTCGCCATTGGTTACGACGATAAAATCAATATCGCTGGTCTTTGGGTCGAAATCACCAAGTGCCAGCGAACCATACAGATACATGCCCCGGAAATGAGGGCCTAAAATCGCCTCTATGCGTCCCTGAAAATGATACACTACTGCGTTGACGTCTGCATAAGGCGTTGTATCCAACGGTTTATCATCCTTTTCACCGGGCGAAGTCCGCGCTAACAATTGGTTTCTGGTATTTTAGCTGGCGGACGCCCAACGGGGCGTCCCTACGACAATCTTGGCCTGTGAGGACGTGAACGGGACGTCCGTTTTATTCATGCAGTTCACAAGTTAAATCGCTTCGGCCCTACACCCATCCAGATTCTACTTCATAAGTCGCTCGAATGAGAATAGTGCGGTGAGCGTTGAGGCTGCCAATCCCGCGGAAGTGGTCAGACGCCAGTTGGGTGGCTGGTTTTGCCAGCGCCACCACAGCCCAACCGGATAACCCATCAACTTTGCTGCATCACCCACCATTCGCACCACCGGGAGCCAGAAGTAAGCCGACCAGTGGGGGTTAAAATTGCGCAGTCGATGGAATGGTGCATATAGGTAGAGCATCCCCAGAAAGACCAGTTCCAGCCAGACGACCGGGTGAATAATCAGGCCAAGCGCAAGGATTAGCGGCAGAAGCACTCCATAAACTGTGTAGCGCACGGTGTGACGCTTCCACCACAGGCCCGCCTTGCCATCGCCGCGGGCATATCGGAAATATTGCCAGAAAAATTCACGTAAGGTGGCGCGTGGTTCGTAGCGCAGCACTGCATCTGGCTCAAATATATCCTGCATGCCGTAGGCGATTTTGATGCGGTAACTGAAAACGAGGTCCTCGCAGTAATCCAGCCATTCTGGATAACCGCCTACACGCTCCCATGCTGCCCGTCGAAAGGCGATGCTGCGGCTGTTGGGCAAATATTTGTCGGGGTTTATCTGATTGGATAGACGCGCATCAATTGCCCCAATCGCCTGCTGCAATGGCGTACGCGCATCAATCTCGTAGTATCCGCCCACAATCTGTATCTGCTCATCTGTCAGCAGCGGATGGGTGATGTTTTCCAGCCAGTGTGCATCAAGCCGGGTTCCGGCATCAGTGGCGGCGATGATGTCGTGGCTGGCCTGAAGCACCGCCAGA
Source organism: Chloroflexota bacterium (assembly GCA_022616515.1). Lineage (GTDB taxonomy): Bacteria > Chloroflexota > Anaerolineae > Aggregatilineales > J027 > JAKEEQ01. Next base: position 14,690 of record JAKEEQ010000163.1, read on the forward strand.
TTGCGTGAGATGCTGATGTTGCCGTTGGGACGGTGCAGGATGCGCAGAGGCAAGCGATCTTTATAAGATTCCAGAATGGAAACGGAATTATCGCGGCTACCGCCGTCCACAACAATGACTTCATCCGGCTGGCGAGTTTGTTTGACCAGCGAATCGAGTGCTGTTGAAATGTTAGCTGCTTCATTCAAAACGGGCATGATGACCGTAATCATTCTGTGTCTCCCTGAGGTTCGTGCCCCCGCATACATATACAATATGATGAAATCGGTCAAAATGTTCCATTGATGAGATGATCGTGGGGGAGGTGTCAGGAGCGTAGGCTGCCCGTCAGGTTGCCGTATTTTAAAATGGTGGTTAACTTTAGGGGAAAGAAACGTAGTGTTTACGAAAGACACTCCAATGAGACGTTTACTACTCATTATCCTACTGTTCACAAATTTTCCACTCGCTCCGGCGGCTGAAAGTCAGACTCCGGCGGCGTATACCCTTGAAATATTCCATACCAACGACGAACACGCCCACCACCGCACCGATCAGGATGGCGTCGGGGGGGCAGCCCGTCTGGCAACAGTCCTGAGCGAGGCTCGGACCAACAATCCGAATGTGCTGCTGCTGGATGCGGGAGACCGCTTCAGCGGGACGTTGTTTCATTATTTCTATAAGGGCGAAGATCAAATTCCGCTGATGAATGCGCTGGGTTATGACGCAATGGTGCTTGGCAATCACGAGTTTGATAACGGTTCGCAGACACTCGCTACCTTCATATCCGGTGTCGATTTTCCGGTACTGGCGGCTAATGTCGATGTCAGTGCCGATCCATTTTTGAACGGCCTGATTGAGCCATATACGGTGCTGGATGTAGGTGGTTTGCAGGTTGGTGTGATCGGCATTGTCACTCCAGCAACGCCTACCATTTCGCAGCCAGAAGAAACGGTTGTGTTCGGTGAAGATGTAATCGCCATTGCCAATCAAGCAGCCTTAGAACTCACCGAGCAAGGAATCACACTGATTATTTTGCTGACCCATCAGGGATTTACCGAAGACCTCAACATGGCCCCGCAACTGAAGAATATTGACATCATCATCGGCGGTCATTCCAACACGGTCCCGGCCAATTACCCGCTTGAAGTCGTTGATGCCGATGGAAATCGGGTGCTGGTCGGACAGGCAGGATTTCATGGGCGGCATGTTGGGCATATGACCGCCGGGTTTGATGGCAGCGGGCATATCGCCTCATCGCGCGGAAGTGTTATCACCCTGAATGACACTTATGCTGAAGATCCTGAAATTGTGGCGCTGCTGGATGAGTTGGAAGCGCCGCTGGCGACGATCACGGACGAAGTCATCGGTCAATCTGCCTTTGACTATCGCCGCGAAAACTGCCTGGGTGGCAATGCTTGTGATCTTGGTGCTCTCGTGACGGACGCAATGCTGGCGGCGACAGGCGCGGACCTCGCCGTGATTAATACAGGTGCGCTGCGCGATGATTTGCTACACGGCGACATCACCTATGGCAATATTTTGAGTGTGCTGCCGTTTGCCAATCAAGTATCGGTGATACAACTGGCGGGCATTGATGTCATTGCGATGTTTGAGCATGGTGTGTCGAGTGATATTCCGGGTGCATTTCCCCAAGTAGCGGGAATTCGGGTAATCTGGCGTTCAGAGTCACCACCCGGACAGCGTATCGCTTCAATCGATATTCAGAACGGTGAGGAGTGGGTTATTTTGGACCCCGCTCAGACGTACGTCGTGGCTACCGTTGACTTTATGCGTAATGGCGGGGATGGCTATACGGTGCTGGCAACCAACGCTAAAAATCCCTACGATAGTTTCGGCCTGCTGGACCAGATTGTGGTCGAGTATATATCCGCAAATTCGCCAGTTAATAGTGTGGCGACAGACCGAATTCGCCGTGAATAAGGAGTTTGTATGAAGCTAAACAACGTTATTGCTCTGGTGACGGGTGGGGTGTCGGGTCTGGGAGCGGCCTGTGTGCGCCGTATTGTGTCCAATGGCGGGAAAGCCGTCATCGCTGACATCAATGAAGTGGGCGGAAATGCCATACTTGATGAGCTGGGTGATGTCGTCCGTTTTTACCGGACTGATGTGCGCCGTGAGGATGATGTACAGGGTGCGATTGACCTTGCCGCCAGCGAATTCGGTGGCTTGAACGTCGTCATCAACTGTGCCGGGATAGCCACCGCCGAACGTGCCGTCGGGCGCGACGGACCACAGCCGTTGGAACATTTTCAGCGGGTGATTGATGTGAATCTGGTAGGCAGTTTTAATGTCATTCGGCTGGCAGGAGCTTATATGTCGGGTAATGAGCCGACGGATGACGGAGAGCGTGGTGTCATCATTAACACCGCTTCGGTGGCGGCTTTTGACGGGCAAATCGGGCAGGCAGCCTATTCCGCATCCAAAGGCGGCGTGGTCGCCATGATGCTGCCCATTGCGCGTGAATTTGCCAGATTTGGCATCCGGGTGATGACGATAGCGCCGGGTATTTTCGAGACGCCGATGATGGCAGGCTTGCCGGAAAAAGCTCGCCAGTCACTCATTGAGCAGACCCAGTTTCCGTCACGGCTGGGCCAGCCGGAGGAATATGCGCAGTTGATGCAAAGTATTGTAGAAAACGTGATGCTCAACGGGGAAGTGATCCGGCTCGATGGTGCGATTCGGATGGCCCCGAAGTAATTTTTCTCATGGACGATTAAGCGATTCCCGATAGAATGGGGCGATACGTTCGTTTCATGTGAATTCAATCTTTTTAACGGTATGGGAGAGCAGTTATGTCTTCTCGTCGTAGACGCAGCGGCGTTGCCAACAAGCGCCGCCAGCAGGCACGTCGTAATCAAATGATGATTTACGGGACGGTTGGTCTCGTGATAATCGGCCTTATTGCAGTAGTGGTCTATATGGTACTGGATCGCGACCCGGATCTGGGACAGAAATTTGATGATCAGGGCAACGTGCATCTCAGTGCGGAACCTTCAGAATATCTATGGAACAGTCGCCCACCCACTTCTGGCCCGCACGCCCCTAATATCACTAATTGGGGTGTTCATACCGAAAGTGTGCCGGAGTGGTTGCAGGTTCATAATCTTGAGGATGCCGGAGTGATTATCCACTACAACTGTCCAGAGGGCTGCCCAGACATTGTGGAGGAACTTGAAGGGATCGCCCGTGACATCGATGAAGATATGGATCGCATTGTGCTGCATCCTTATGAGAACATGGAAAGCACCATTGCTGTCACCGCCTGGACACGCATGATTACGATGGATGAAGTTGATAGTGGGCAGATCACTGAGTTCATTGAGGCTTACCGGGGGATTGACCACCACAAATAGGACGGAGAAGACGGTGACCCTTGAAATCCATACGTATGATCCAGAGTGGCCCAATCTTTTCCAGCAAACGGCTGAATCTATACGTATAGCTCTGGGTGATCTTGCGCTGCGCATCGATCACATCGGCTCAACAGCCATTCCGGGGGCAGCCGCCAAGCCCATTATTGACATTCAGGTTTCTGTTGTGTCGTTCCAGCCATTTGAACCTATTGTCTCTGCTATGGACTCAATCGGGTTCATCTGGCGTTCGGATAATCCTGACTTGAGCAAGCGGTACTTTCGTGAATCACCGGGCAAACGACGAACACACATCCATATGCGCTGCACAGGAAGCTGGTCAGAGCAAATGGCCCTGTTGTTCCGCGACTATATGCGCTGCCATGCGGAAGATGTTCAACAGTATGTGGAATTGAAACAGCAGCTTGCTGAACAATTTCGGCATGACCGTTCGGCTTACACGAAAGGCAAATCACCGTTTATCTGGAAGATGATGGCAAAGGCGGAATGCTCCGCAACGAATCGCTAGCTCCAGAGG
>JAKEEQ010000164.1 GCA_022616515.1 Chloroflexota bacterium
CAATCGGATTCGTCGTCAAAAATTTCGCATCAAGCAGCCCAACGAGTCGCCCACTCAATACCTGCTGGATCAACATCTCATCAACGGCGTCTTCAGCCAGTTTGCTGTATAAAGCGCCCTTGCACATGCCATAGAAACTGTCATACGCGGCTTTGAACCGGGGATTTTCCTTTTTCGCAGTTTCGATGTAGGCGGCAAGTTGTCTGCCGAGTTCAGGAATACGCTCCCGGAAATCTTCAATGGCGTCCTCAAACTGAGCCAGAGCGGGACTCTTGTGGTTATAGAACTGGTTGAGAAGCTCAACAAGCTCCTTTTTCTCCTGGATCGGCGCTTTGGAAACTTCTTTGCCATCCTGATAGAGGACAATCTCCTCACCCGTTTTGAAGATGGTGTTCTGGGTAGAAGCGCCATTGTCTATTCGGGTAGCCACGTCCTCACCGTTGGCAGCAATCCAGTAACCACGTGGCACATCAAACTCGTTAAAGAAGACGCCATTTTCAGCATCAAATTGCCACCCCACGCGCTGACTTGTTTCAGTCAGGAGCTGCCGGAAATCCTGCGGTTCTGCTTCATAAAACGACTTGACTGATTTATGGCTGGTACGAACATAGATTTCCATATTTGTGCCTACCCTTATCTATTCACGTATTTGTATTATACAAATGGAATTTGTGGCGACAAAGGGGATTTCATGCTTGTACTTGTTGATATGGATAGCGTTCTTGCTGATTTTGAAGCGGCTTTTGAGGAAAAGTGCCGTTTGACCCATCCCGACTTTGAATTTATCGTGCATGAGGAGCGGACAACATTCTATCTCGCGGACAGCTATCCGCCCGAATTCCGCACCATGATCGTTGATATTTATAAGCAGCCTACTTTTTTTCACGACATGCCGGTTATTCCGGGGGGCGTTGAAGCGATAAGGCAGATGGCTGACTTGGGATGGCAAGTGTTTGTTTGTACCCACCCATTTTATATCAACGAACATAATTTTGCGGGGAAATACTACTGGGCAGAAACTCATATCGGCAAAGGCTGGGGTGAACGGGTCATCTTTGCCAGCGATAAAACGATGATACGGGGAGATATTTTGATTGATGACAAACCGGAAATTTCCGGTGTCAATCAACCGGAATGGGAGCATATCATCTTTGACCGGACATATAATCGCCACGTGACCGGAAAGCGCCGTTTAACATGGTCGAACTGGCGTGAAGTGCTGGCCCCCTGAAGAGAGGGCCACACCAAAATGCGTTATTGCGCCACGCCCCAATCTGGTGAGTCCAGCGAGGTGTTTGCAGATTTGAACTCGGCCTGATTGCTGCCGTCTGCATCCATCGTATAAATCACGAAGCCGGATTCTTGCTCAACGGCGTAGATGATCGTAGACCCATCAGGTGTCCACGATGGGCTAAACTCGTTTATGTCAGATTCAGTGAGATTGACAAGCTGTGTGCCATCGGCATTGATTTTGAAAATATCGCGTGCTTCGGGTGTTTGATTGATAAAGATAATTTGCTGGCTATCCGGAGACCATGACGGGTTAAAATCATCACCTTCATGCTCGGTCAGGCGCTGAAGATTGCCCCCATCTGAGTCCATCCGGTAGATTTCGAAGTTGCCATCACGGTTGCTGGCAAAGGCAATACGATTATCGGATGACCAGGCAGGATAACTATCATTAGCAGCGTTGTCCGTTATCTGAACTGGCTCACCGGAGCCATCGGTGTTGATGACATAGATTTCGAAGTCGCCATCACTATCACTGGCATAGGCAATCTGGCTGCCATCCGGTGACCATGCTGGGTAACTTTCTTTGGCGGTTTCTGAGGTGGTCAGGCGAGTGATATTTTCACCATCGCTGTCCATGACATAAACTTCTGCGTTGCCATCACGATACGATACAAAGGCAATCTGGCTGCCATCCGGTGACCAATCCGGCATTACATCATCGCCGGGAGTGTTGGTCAGATTTTCGAAATCGTCATCCTCTGGATCACGATATACGACAATCTCAGGATCGACCGAGCCATCTTCGCCAACAACACGCTGCACAGCAATAAGACCGCCATTTTGAGCTTCAACGGCCCCCACAGTGGGGGTGGTTAACATCTCGGTTGTCTCGGCCTGAATGGTAGCGGTTTCCTGTGCCAGTTCAGTGCCGCGCGAAATAGCGGTGGAATTGACGGTTGGTGGTGTGGTGGGCTGTGCGGCGAATGTGTTCTGAATACTGGTTGCTTGCGCAGCAACGTCTGTTTCAAAGGCAGAGTTTGTGCCTTCGATCTCGGCGGCCTGGGTTTGCCGGGCCGGGTCGGGATTGTCATCGGCGGTAAAAAACACCACTGCGGCGAGTCCTCCCCCTACAATCAACAGGAATAAAACTAGATAAACAAAAAGTCTTCCCGCACCTCGCCGTTTTGGTTGGGGCCGCAGTGCTGGCCGGTACACGACATTGGGGGCAATCTCTTCCGTACTTTCTGATAACCGGGTGGCATCTGGATCAACAAACGGTTTATCATCAGGGAAATTTATATTATCCCTGGCAGCCAACTTCAGCGCCGTCTGGTTGTTCGGATTGATCTTCAGGACACGCTGGATACTCTGGCGATACTCCTCCTTAGTGCGAGCACAAGAGGCCATGTAGAGCCATGCCTGTTCATTGTCTGGATCGGTTTTCAGGATATTTGCAAGTATCCGACGGGCTTCGCCTTTTTCACCTGCCTTTATATAATCAATGGCTTTGCGGATGTCGTCCACAACGCTTCTCCCTTGTGTAGTAACGCATTCAATATTTATGGATTATAATGGATTTAAGCAATTACGCAGTATCGCCGACGAAGGAATCTTGTTAGATGACTATATATTTAGTGTTCAAAGAAATCGATATTCCGTTTGCGAAAAGACTTTCGACAGATCTACAGAAACATCACATCCAGCATAAACCTGTAAATCTTAAACAAGATGACCGCCTAACAGCCTTAGAAACCGCCAGCTTTATTATTGCTATTTTATCGCCGCAATCCATAACCGACGAAACTATGCTGGCGACCCTCAAAGTTGCCGTTGAACTCCACAAGAATCTCATCGCAGTACGCATCGGACAGCTTCCCTTCGTCCCGGATTTTCTACGTGGTATTCTACCGCTCAATTTTACCGATGAAGAATTATACGACGATATGCTGGCGACACTGGTAGATGATCTCGCTCCCCCAACCACACCCCGCCCCATTTTGCCACTCCAACTACAAAATGTCCTGGAAAACCTTGACAGGGTTTCGCTCGAAGAACGGCGCAATACCGTTAAGGCCCTTAGCGAACTGCGGGCCACAGCCGATGTCGTCGTCAGAGAAGCAGCCCAACAGGGACTGCGCGACATCGCCTTCAAAGATAGTGATACCACTGTCAAACGTATGGCCGGGGCCGCCCTGCAATCCTTCAATGATGAACAGCGTAAGTCGGTGATTGAAGCGGAGCCGCCAAAGCCCGACTCGTTTGTCGCAAATCTTGATACACGAGATGCACCTGTTGTATCTGCGTCACCTGTATCTCTGTTAAGTCTGCCGAAAAAAGAATTATGGCGAACTCGTCAGTGGTACATCGCAGGTGTTTTGGGGAGTGCTGCGGCAGTAGGACACGGATTCGTGGCAGATAGTGTTTCGGTGGCACTGGCCTTGCTGATGGTAACAGTCGGCCTCACCTGGTTCAACGTAAAAATCCGTGAGGGTGGAAACTTTGTGTGGGAAATGCCCGGCCCACTCATCGGCAATACAGGACTTGGTATCGTGCTTGCGCTTATTGGTGGGCTAATCGGCATTATCTTTCAAGAAACAACCCTCGCTGTGTTCATTGTTCTTTTGGTGCTTGGCGGTCTATACGGGCTGTTAATCGGGTGGTTGGCTACACTTAGAACCTAGCCAAGCCGGGTATGAATCTTATGCACAATCACCGGCGATTTCTGAAACGGTAGTCGAAATTGCTGGCGCGTAATATCCACAATTTCAAGATTTCCCGGATCACCCAATGTGGTGATGTACTGTTGAAGCTTTAGGCTCATTGGCTGCGACACCATCAAGGCGGCCATTGCGAAAACAATCATATGCGGAATACGCTTCAGCCGACCAAAAATTGACCCCCCTGCCCCAACTGTCGCCAGTGTGGTTGCCATTGTGGTCAGGAAACCAGCCGTTACCAATCCAGTGCCACAGTTGGGATGGATAGCCAGCACATGCTCCCCTTTTCGCATCCGTTCGATAGCTTCGCGAGCCGCTTTGAGAAGATCATCCGAATCCACGTTGCCATACACAAAGAAGCCATCTACCACGGCGCGTCCGGCCATGCTGATATGGCGGGCACGTTTGCTGAGGATGTGAATGGTGGCATGTTCCAGTCCATGATTTCGGCGCACCCGTCGTATGGGGCGCAGAAATAAGAATGGACGTAGAAGTTGTGACACAAATCGAATCATGGTTACTCCATATTCACTACAGTGCAGCTAGCGTAGCAGGTTCTGTGTCACAACTCAATGAAAAAATTTGTTAAATTCGCCTATGATTCACCGGCAGTCTCATCCTCATCTTCTGGTTCTGGCAAACGCCAGCGATCAGGAACCAGTCGATGTGGCGGAAGGGAGCATATTTCCTCAAGGAACTGATAGGCTCCAGCATCACCCATGAGTCCCTGTTCGAGAATGCGTTCATGTTCTTCATTGTCCAGCGTGGGATCACCGCATTCACGCCGCAGATGGTCCCAGGCTTCCTCAGTTGTGGCCTTGTAATTGATGGGATAAGGTACGCCGCTCACGCGCGGGCGGGTTAACACAAACACATAATCCTGCGCATACAATGACCCCGAATTGCGGCGCTGGGCCATCAATTCAGTAATACCAATCGTCGAATACTGATCGAAGTTGTAGGCAAACGGTGTCGGGTCGTCGATTTCTATGCCATTTAAATGCAACTCACGAAAATATCCGCTGAATTGGTGCATATGAACCTTTTCATGCTCGATCAGTTCGCCACGCTCCTCGATATGAAGCAAGTTGAATCGAGCAGCATTACACAACACTCTTTCCCCAAAGTACTCGATATCAACACGTTCTGGAGTGCAAATGCTGTTGAGACGTTCAACCCGCAGATGATCACACACTTCGCCAACGGTCCGCGAGGAGCCAGGATAAGCCATGTTGGGACGAATGCTTTTGTCTTCGCAATCGAGCAGCACCCACTGGTCAGACTCGGTTGTACCGTCGATCTGGGCGATGGATTGATCTGAAGGCAGTGTCTGGGCAAAATATTCGTCGGTGCCCTCATCTTGATGCATCAACATCCACTCGCCATCGAGTTCCTCAAACGCTTCGATGAGTGGTTCCCAATCATTAATCTTAGAGGTTGCAGCCAGCGGCCCCAATCTTTCTGGAAGCGGGAATCCGCGTAAGGCGTCTACACTTTCTGTGATGATAACGCGCACGCTGCTTGTGGCCTGATACCACCCGGGGTCTGATGAATCGACGCGGGCTTCCTGCACTTCTGGGTTGGTCTCGTCATAGTCGATATTGGTGCTCATCCAGCGATAGACCCACTGTGCGACGTTGATATACTCGCCATCAAGGTGAATTTGATACCATTCGTCATCGGGCAGGTTTACGCAGCCATGCGAACCGTAATGACCGCGCACCGTTTCGTGCCAGTTCCACCACGGGGCACCGTGTATAGTAAAGCCACCGCTAAAGTAATTAGAGAATGGTACAGCAGGGATACCCGGCATATCATCCGACACTCGCGTGCGATAGACGCGGTAATCACCGGGTTTGCTTGGACCTAACACAACAGGTACATGTAAGACGAGATGTTCCCCTTCATACAACAACAAGCGAGGAGAAGCATCACGAACTATAACAACCAGCTTGTCAACAGGGACTGTATTGTCATAAACGTTAATGGGATTAAAGGCGTGGTCTGGTAATGGGATCAGATATTTTAATTCCACATAAACCCGTTGAAAATCAGTAGGATTAGGTAAATAAGGGCTATGTCTACCATCAGGTTCAATAATTCCCCAACCGCCTTCGTTAACCGTGACTCTGATGACGTGTTCCCGGTCAAGAAAACGATGGCGTTCCGAGACGTTAATGGCCTTGCCAAAAAGGAGGGTATTTGGTTCGCGTATCCATTGGTCGGGAGAATGGTCCGGTTCTAACTGGCGATATAAGGCATCTGGAGGCTCAATGACCTCGGCGTATGCCTTCGCACCTATATCATATTCTTCCCAGGGGCTTACCGAATCACCTCCATATACAAGGGTTTGTGGTGCGGGCAAGATGGTTATTAACAATATCAAAAATAGACTGATGACAACAAATTTGTGGACCATGGACATTCTCCGCTACAAATAGGTTTCTAATATTATAATAGCGAAGACACCGTCCCTGCATATTGACGCCTGTGTGATGTTAACCTGACGATTAACCTACTAACTATACCGCTCAATCAACTCCACAACCTGTAACAGTACCTGACGGATAGATGACTTCTGAGTGGCATTACAGGGCATCACGGTCACAAAGTCGGGGGCTTGTGTCCCCTTGCGAATCTGGATCGTGTTGGCTGCCCCTTCGAGGTCTGATTTCGTTCCGACAACCAGATAGGGGACCGGGTTTATCTCGCTGAATGTAGTAATAATATCGTGGGCTTCCGGGAACGATGGCGGGTCGGTACTGTCAACGAGTACAACAAACGCATCCATCTCCGCCGCCAGAATATCCCACATAAAACGAAAGCGTGTCTGGCCCGGTGCGCCATTGAGATGCACCGTGTTGCCGTCAAGTTTGGCCCGCCCGTAGTCCATCGCAACGGTTGTCTCGCGCTTGATGCCACGGTCTTCAGTAGTGATGCGGCGCTCTGTACTGACAACGTCGATATCAGAGATGGTTTTGATGAAGGTGGTTTTGCCAGAGTTAAAAGGTCCTGTAATGACGACTTTATAAAGCGGCATTCACGCATACTCCTTGCTTATAAAGTGATTGAGGGGGATTGTTCCCCCTCACTATTTTAACCTGCTGCTTCTTTTTTGCGAAAATCAACGAAACGGTAACCAACCCCCCGCTCAGTCAAAATGTAGCGGGGATTGGAGGGGTCGGGTTCGATTTTTTCTCGCAAGTAATTAACATAAAGTCGTACGTAATGAGCCTCATCCCGATACTCATAACCCCATACTTTGGCAAGCAGTTGTTCGTGGGGGACCGTCCACCCCGCATTTTCAATTAGATGGTAAAGTAAACGGTATTCAGTGGGCCTCAGTTTGACCGACTCACCGTTAACAATAACCTCGCGCTGGTTAAAATTGACGCTCAAGTAATCATCGATTTCGAGTACGGATTCGCTGGGCGGGCTGGGCATTTCTGCACGTCGTAATACCGCTTTTACTCTGACAGCGAGTTCGCGTGGGCTGAATGGCTTGGTGATATAATCATCCGCGCCCAGTTCAAGCCCTCTCACCTTATCGTCCTCTTCTCCTTTCGCGGTCAACATGATAACCGGAATGTTGGAGAATTCGCGCAGCATCCGTAGGGTTTCGAATCCATCTAATTGGGGCATCATGATGTCCAGCACGACCAGATCAGGTAGTTGGGTACGTATCACCTCAAGGGCATCAATCCCGTTACGAGCTTCGATAACCTGAAAGCCCTCCAGATCGAGGTTCATACGGATAAAATCAATCATACGTGGTTCGTCGTCAACCACCAGTATCCGCTTTGAATCGCACGGCACAGAACTTGGAACGTTTTGAGTTGTCATATTTGTATCTCATCGCATTGGAATTACACAATAACCCCAATAATATTCCATGTATATTAGATTCTTATTCGCGAATGAAGGTGAATACTTCTTCTTCCTGCTCGGTCTGTATCACTTCGACGAAAGTGATACGCCACCATGGAATCATCACTTTCGAAACACCCTCCATCAGATAGTGCAGGTCCTTGCCATCGCGTTTGCGTGGATTAAGCGCAAGGATAAATTGATCCGACGACTGTGGTAACTCGTCAACTTCAGCCATGACAGCTTCTTCGTTGTTGATGTGGATGTATACAGTTTGCATGATTTACAACCTCTTGAAATATATGTGAAGCACCATACGCCCGAAACGAATTTCATCGCCATCGCGTACAATGCGCGGCATATGCGGACGCAGCTTTTGTCCGTTAAGATAAGTACCGTTAACACTATCCATATCAGATACCGTCACGGTATCGCCGTCGCGTCGAAGGCGGGCATGGGTCCGTGACACACCCTCTTCGAGCGCCCCGAAAGGTGTTAGATCAATGTCGGGGTAGTGATTGGATTTAGCATCAGAACGTCCAACCATCATTTCCGCCGTTGGTTCCAGAACGATAGGATCTTCATTGTCTTTGACATAGATTAGCAGTTGGGCGTTCTGCCCTAGATGCGATGTCCCGGCAATTTGAACGGCATCTATTTCCTGCGGTTCGACTGTATTGCCGAGCTGGCGTGTACTGCGTTTATCACGCCCGGTTCCCGCATCCCCATCAAATAACGGATTGCCACAATCCTGACAAAATAGTTCGCCGACTCTATTTTCATAATTGCATTCGGGACAAATATTCATCCGATTTTAGCGCAGAAACCCTGTTGTTGGCAGCAGGGAGGAGGCGCTGACCCCTTTCTTGTGACTCATGCGTTTAAATGGGAAGAGGATTTGCGTTACCGCTGGCTCCTCTCTAAAGCCATCTCCCCATACAGGGATAATGTTCTCCTCGCCCATGTGATCCAGTGGTTTTGTATCCACACAACACTGGCTTAGACCCTCAGCTTTTTTGATCGTGCGGTGTAGGGGCGAGGCCGGAGCGTCTCCCCGACGTGCCTATGTATTCACTGGTAACGTAGCCGTTGCCCCTCGGCCCGGCTCGGGCTGGTCAACATGCACATCAGCTTACTCATGCGCCGCAGTTTGCGGCGGGGTCGTTAACGTTTACTCCTGAGAGCTGGCAACTGCATCTGGCAGCAATGCGCGAGTTCCAAACTTCAAGTTCTTACGCGCACCTTCGGAGAAGACCTGCGTCTTCTTGATGCGTTTCGCTTCTGACGCCGCTTCTTGAGCAAGCTCTGTTTGACCGATATCCAGCAGACGTGTGGACAGATTTTCCAGGCGTCGTGTCGCTTCTGGGATATTACCCTCTTTGATTGCCTCTTCAGTACGCTCGTGCATCCGGTACAGGGTCATTCGGCTCAAGGCATCCACAATATTGGGCGGTGGGGCTTCAGGTTCCGGGTTAACTGCGATATTAATACCTGCGTCTTCAACGCGGTTCGCGACGACACGCCGTGACTGATTCAGTACATCGCCTGTCACACTCAATCTTGCCACCGATCTTACACCCTCGGCCATAGCCGCTGGCATTTGAAACTGCAACATGATAGAAACTGGCCGTTTTTGATCCAACATGCCGAGATGAATCGGTTGTGTATCCACACTTAAGGGCTGTGCACTGGGGGAAAGCCGAAAAGCGCTCTCTAGGACGATATCGGCTTCAGGGGCGACAGTAAGTGAGACTCGTTCCGCAAAAGCATCACTCAAATTCCGGACACGTTCGTTAAGGAACGTCACCACCGCCGAGGGTGAGTTGATGTATGAAGATGCACCGCCCGTGCGAGCCACAAGGTCGTCGAGGAAGTCGTCATTCCATTCATCCCCGATGCCCATTGCACTGATACCGATTCCACGCTGAGAGGCTTCGTCTGCTAATTCCAGACAGTTGCTTTCATCACCAAATGTCCGCCCGTCGGTGACCAGGATAATATGATTGACGAATTCAGGATCATATTTGGATTCAACCTGCTTGTAAGCTGCTTCCAATCCCTGAAAAATCTCCGTACCCCCGTCAGCATTCATCACACTGACACGCGCCTTGATATCTTGCTTATTATCTGTCAGAGTGTTTGGCACGATAACATCGGCGCGATCACTAAACTGGACAATGCTGATACGGTCGTCATGGCCCAACTGGTCAATTACCTGATGAGCAGCGACCTTCACCCGGTCGAGGCGGGGACCGCTCATCGATTTACTCTTATCCAGAACAAGAGCAATATTTAGCGGTGATTTCTGCGGTTTGTCATGACCGCCGATGCGTCTTGGATAAATGTCAAACAGTATATAGAGAACTTGTGGTTCTTTGATAACTGCAAGATTACGCTTGCTCTTGGTTACCTCAGTTTTGAAGCCGGGTAACTCGCCCAGCGCCTGACGGTCACGCTGGTATCTTGCCATTTTCAGTTCGTCTGTCAGGACCTCATAAGCTCCAGAAATCTCTTGAAACTGAAGTTGCGCCCCCTGATTAGGATTTACATCTGGATGAAACCTTCTGGCCGCGCGACGATAAGCGTTTTTTACATCGTCAGCCGAAGCATCTTTTTCCAGCCCTAAAATGTGATAAAGATCCAGCGATGAAGTATCACTCATAGATATTTTCCTATTCAGGAATTCGGACGATGATGACAGTAATATTATCTGACCCACCACGTTCATTGGCAAGGTCAACGAGTGTCTTCGCGGCAATCCCTGTGTTGGTGCCGTTGTTTAAGACAATCGAGAGAATTTCATCACTGCTCACAAGGTTCCAAAGTCCATCACTGCAAATCAATATATAGCTGCCGGGTGTTACCTGACGGGTAATCGCATCGACATCAAGGGCGTCATTTTGCCCAATCGCCCGGTATAGCACATTTTTTTGAGGATGTTCGGCTGCTTCCTCCGGGGTCAACTGGCCCAGTTCAATGAGCCGTTGAACCAGAGAATGGTCGCGGGTAAGCTGCTCAATGCCTTCCTGATTAATCATATAGGCCCGCGTATCACCGACGTGTGCGACATAGGCAAGATAGCCCATAATTGCCACTGCTGTCACCGTTGTTCCACCATCCGGGACCTGTGTTGTTATATTCTCGTTGGCCTTCTGAATAGCCTTTTTCAGCACTTCAGTCATTGGCTCCATGTCGGAATCAGCATTGAAACCTTCGTCGAGCAAAGGCAGATAGATGTTCTTCAGGACTTGCTGTGTAACAATCCGTGTGGCAAGACCTGAAGCCTTTTCCCCATCCTCATGACCGCCCATGCCATCTGCAACAATGAACAAGCCAAAATCCGGCTTATCTTCGCTGCTGCTTATCGAAGAAGTAAAGGCCGACATCGAATCCTGATTGTTATCGCGAACCTGTCCAACATCGGTGCGCTGGCCGATAATAAGTCGACTGCCACTTGGCGAAGGGCTATATCTGACAGGTCCTTGCTCCAGATTTCGTGTTCGACCATCATTCGGCAAGTACGAATCTAATGGAGCCGTAGCATTTGTTTGTGAAGCCGTTCCTACCGCGGAACGTACCGCCACATTGGGAGGCGGTCCCATAGGTAAAGTATCTTCATTTGGTGGGGGGGCTTCGCGAAGCCCCAGAATACGGCGCAGTACTTGCATTCTATGCCTCCAGCAGGGGTTAGGCTTTCAGAGCGTAAATATTGTGATCTGTGGAGCCAACATATACCATGCCGTCTGCCACAAAGGGTGTTCCTGGTATCTTTCCATCAGTCTTGAACTTCCAGCGCATGTTACCATTTTGCGGGTCCAGACAGTATAAGTTGCCATCAATGCCGCCAATATAGATATTCTCATTGGCATATACAGGCGATGATGTTACCTGACCTCCGGTCTTAAATCGCCAGCGTTCACGACCGTTCTTGGGATCAATGGCATATACATTGCCATCCGCAGACCCGAATACCAACAGACCACCCGCTACCGCCGCCGAAGAGACAATAGCATTTTCAGTGCGGTATCTCCACACAAGGAATCCGTTGGACGCATCAATCGCGTAAAAATTCCAGTCCATTGAACCCACAAAGACGAGACCATCGTACAGAATAGGGGAGGCCATAACTTCACGCTTTGTGTGAAAACGCCACTTCATTTGCCCACTCATATCCGTTGCAATAACATCGCCGTCTTTGTTCCCAAAGAGTATCAGGTCTTCGCTCACGGTCGGCTTGGAGCGTATGGGCAAGCCTGCTTCATAGCGCCACGCAATTCGACCTGTAATAACACGCGCTGCATATAGGATACCATCATCACTGCCAACAAACACATGCCCATGAGCGACCGTGGGTGACGAACGCACCGGAGCCTTCGTGGTAAGCATCCAGTTCGGGCGTCCCGACCGAATATCGATCCCGTAAACATTTCCATCATCCGAGCCGATAACGACGAGATTGTCTTCGGGTGATACGTCCGGTGATGTTGAGATACCCGCCTCGGTGGGATACTTCCACTTAAATTGACCATCCGCGGCATTAATAGCATACAGGTTATTGTCGTAGGAGCCAACAAACAACAGCCCGTGATAGACCAAAGGTGACGAACGAACCTCTTCTTCAACCCTAAACTTCCAGCGTGTCTCGATTCTTGAGGCTTCGTGTGCTTCCCACTCGTCGATATCACTTTCGGTCTCAACAACGACAAGACTGCTCTTGCCGCGTTGACGCAGCCCATTTATGGTTTCTCGCATATCACCCATCGTCTTAAAACGCTGGCTGGAGTCAAAGGCAAGCGATCTCAGGATAATCGCTTCAAACTCCGCAGAGACCTCAGGATTTGCTTCACGGATAGGGCGATCCATAAAACTAAACGGCGGCTCCAGGCGCGGATCATGGTTGGTCAGAATGTGATGCAGCGTCGCGCCAACCCCGTAAATATCGCTGGCGGGGCTGGCCTCGCCTTTATATTGTTCAGGTGCAGAATATCCTTCCGTACCAATCATAGTCCCTTTTTGTCCGGCCAGAAACTGGCGGGCGATACCGAAATCAATCAAGCGCAGGCGACCATATTGGTCAATCATGATGTTGGCTGGCTTCACGTCGCGAAAGATGATGGGTGGATTATGACGGTGCAAATAATCCAGCACATCGGTTAGGGCCAGTGCCCAATCGATAACCATATCAATGGGAATGGTCTCCCCGTGGGTATTGAGGATCGCCTCAAGGTCCTTACCATTGATATATTCCATGACGAGATAGGAACGATCAGTGCGGATCGAGAAGTAATCATAGATAGACGGGATAGCCGGATGGCTTAAAGTCGCCAGCAAATTAGCCTCACGCTCGAAATTGGCGACGTTGATTTTCCTCAGGTGTTCGTCAGTGCCGAGGTTATGCATTTCTTTGATGGCAACATAACGCTCCACTTCTGGAAATTGCAGGTCGCGGGCCTGATACACAGCACCCATGCCACCCACGCCCAATACGCCGGTAACGCGGTAGCGGCTCTGTAATACTTCATTGGGTTGGAGTGTCCCGTCACGTCCAAGTAGATCCTTGCGAGGATTACTGGCAAATTGTCTTGTATCGACCATAGGGATAACGCCTCGAATACTATAAGGTGAGATAATTTATCCTAAATATTATATTAGAGCGGCTGACTAACCGCAATCTCTCGATTGTGCATTAAATGTTATTGATCTGTTTGAAACTGATATAAAAAGCCGCTCTGAACCCGGCTTTTTATTAATTTTGTGACCAAATCTCGAATTTTACGAATGTGAGTGCTATGCGTCAACAAAAAATGGTTGGCGCATAGCACGCTTTGATCTTACTGGTTTTCCGTTGATGCTCTTAAGGTCGGTTTCTCGATGATTACCGAGTCCATTATTTCCTTAAGATCGTCCAGAGTACCAAAGGTGTTGCCAAGCTGATCGTAGGTATACACCGCGCCTGCCCCGGCCATACGCAGCGATTCCACAGGATCGTCGTACAGGGCATCACCCGCTAACAGCCCGCCCACCAGGGCATCCCAACTGCCGCTTCGCGTTCCCACATGCTCAATGGGAAGCTGCAAAATCCACTCATCTTCCTGATCGACCATTGTGCCTGTCATATATTCTTGATTGACGAGCAGGACACGCTGAGCGCCATCTTCAAGCAATTTGCGACACGCTCCAAGCATGCCATCAATGCTGCGGATAGGGTAGTTGAAATAGCCTTCCGCTTCCTGTGCGCTCATAATAAACAACTCTGGTTCAGCAGCTAGCTCCGATAGATGAGTTCGTCCCGTATTGAAAATAGCCACTTTTCCACCCACCTCCTGGACGACATCGGTCAAGAAACCATAAGTGTCCTCAGATACACCATTAGGCAAGTTGCCACCAAAAAGCACCAGATCGTTGGGTTTGACGATCTGTCGCAGCATCAGGGCGATGGCATCTGTATCATCCTGGCTCATCTCTGAGCTTTCCTCTACAAGATGGGTTTCAGAGTCATTCTCAATGTCTTTGATGATGACGCTGCTGCGGGTAAATCCGTATGTCCGCAGCACAACGACCTCAAATACTTCTTCGCCGATGAGAGTTAGATACGATTTCGCGATAGGGTCGCGTCCTAGCAGTAGTATTGCTTTGGTATTGATACCCAGCTTAAAGAGTGCACGCGATACGTTGATACCGCGTCCGGCAGGGTCAAGGCTTGCTCGTTTGAAGAACAAATTGTTGTATCCCAATTGTACATTTTTCCCGACCAGCGTGCGGTCAAGGGACGGATCGAGTGTTACCGTGATAATTGTATTTTGCACGTTCATTAAAAACCTTCTTTCTTAGCCGATTGTGCATCTTCGACCTGCTGGTAGAACCAATTTCGGACGCCGTTTGCCTCTACAATCTCCCGTAGAGCACTGGCACGTTTTGCACGTTCATCACGTGGCATAGTGAGTGCCTCATTCATAGCCTCGGCTGTACCATAGATGTCGAATGGGGAGATTGCGAGGGCACACTCATGCATTTCCGCATAAGCCCCGGCATACTCTGACAAAATGATTACACCCTCATTCTCGTTGGCGATTGCCCCTTCCTTGGCGACAAGATTCATGCCATCAGCGACCGGGTTCACCAGAAGCGCGTCATAGATACTCATCGCTGCGATAGCCCGATGATAATTGCCACCAAGAATCACACGGACTGGCTCCCACAGTGCTTCGCTGTACTCAGCATTAATCATGGCAACCTCCGCCATGATGTCTTTCAGGTAATCCTGATATTGATCTACTTCCATACGGGACGGCACAAGCAAAGCCAGCATTTGAACCTTGCCTCGATATTCGGGGTAACTTTCCAGCAGCCACCGGAACGCCTGAAAGCCCCGGATGATATTTTTACTTGGTTCGACACGATCTACCCGGAGTAACAGTTTTCTTTCGCCAAGCTGCTGGCGGAATTGGGAGCGTAACGTTCGTGTCGTCTCATCGCCAGCAATGGCACGCACTTTATCGACGTCAATGGAAATCGGATACGCCTTTGCCTCAACTCGACGACCATCATACTCAATCGAACTACGACTGCCATAGGTATGTGCACTGTCGAGATAGAAACGGCAGGTTTGGATGAAATTAAAGGCATCTTTTTCGGTCTGAAACCCAATTCTGTTTGATGCGAGTAACCCCGTCAAAATTCGATTGCGCATCCCTTTGGGCAAGATTCGCCAGGCGTCAGGTCCGGGCCACGGGATATGAATAAACGGCTGAATTTGCACCGATTCACCCACAAGTTCTCGCAGGTAATCAGGCACCAGATAGAGGTGATAGTCCTGTGGAAATACAATCACCGGGCGATTAGCACCTTTGATGATGTCCGCGATGGTTTCGGCGAAAGCCTGGTTGATGATTTCGTAACTGCGCCATGCTTTCCATGTCTCTTCTGTAATCGAGGGTTGGCGAGGAATCTCCCACAATTCGTGGTGAATAAACCACAACAAAGGGTTTGAGAACACATTATAGAATCGATCATAATGTTCTTCATCTGGTGTAATGAGATTCAGGCGGATGCCTTCCACAGGCTGCGGCGTATCTCCCTGAGCATCAGCCCACGCACGATCATCCGGGCTGAGGGCATTGGCAACCCAGATGACTTCGTGTTTCTGAGCAAGGGCGCTTAGCGCTGTTACTAAACCTCCTTCACCACGTTTAGAACTAAAAGTACCGTCTTCGCTTTGGGTGAATGAAAAGGGACCGCGATTTGAAACGATGACGATAAGCGGATTATTGTTTGAACTCTCTTCTGCATCTGCCATATCTTGAGCAGGCGCTTGCATAGTGAGATTTTACCTTTCGTCAGTTGTCCAACAATTCGATTATAAATAATTAAAATGAGAGGAACCTGATGACTTAGTGGGTTTGCCTAATCGCAAACATGAGATTTATGCCGACTCACCAAAATGAAATACTCCCTCCAACAAGTATTCTACACGAGCCTATGTTTCACATTAGAAATCAACACACCTTTCACAGTAACGCCAGCAGCCGCTTATAGACACGCTTCCACACCCCTTGACCATCCTTCC
>JAKEEQ010000165.1 GCA_022616515.1 Chloroflexota bacterium
CGCCCGATGGTTGTAATCACTTCATATTCGATTCCGGGACCACCACGGACATTCAACGGATTGAAGCGCGAACTCACATAACTGACACTCTGCGCGGTCAACGGCACCAGAATTGCCGTAATGAGTATGACCACTGCCACCAGACGTGATAGGAATTTCATGCCAGCCACCCCTTAATAAAATTCGTTATGCAATACTCGCAGTGTACGTGTTTTTGTAGTCATACGCAAATAGGTAATGGGTAACGGTTAGCGCACCACCGGAATCGAATCCAGCAAAAAGCCCGGCGGATAAGCCAACAAGAGACCACTGACCCAACCCTGTACACCGTTGTAGTTGACATAAATCCATGTGCCGTAAGTATTCCGCCCCTGCACGAAGACGCGCCCGGTCTGGGGAACACGCCCCACGAGGCTGTAACCAGTGCCGGGGCCACTGCGAAGATTGAGATTGCCGCGCACGCCAAGCGTACTCTGTGCCAAGGCCACCTGTGCATCAATACTGGCACGCTGCTCAGGACTCAATTCAAGCCCGACCTCGCCGATACGTTCTGGATGGGTAACAATGACCGAGCCGCTTGAAATCCATGCTTGCCCACCGTTGGCCTGCACCAGATACCAGCGTCCGTCTTCGCTGATGCCGTCAACCGGAAATCGGTCTCCGAGAATCGCAATGTCGGCTACAGCGCCATCCAGCCCCGGCAGTGTCCGCAAATTGACACGAGGATAGACTACCACAGCCAGCGTTTCATCGGTGGCGTACTGCGGCGCTGGATAGACAATGCCATCATCATCCTGTGCGGCAGCTGCAAGTGCCATCAACAGCAACCATAAGACCACAAGCCAGCGTTTCATGAACTTTCCTTTGTGGACAGAGTAACCTGTTAGAGCGATTGTAACATGGAATAGGAGAGAAGAAATCAGGATGAAGCGCTTGATTCCAGATTGTGTTCACGGCGATATTGTTCTCTTAGCCGGTCAATGCTAATGAGTTCACCAATGGGAGTTTCATAGTGCCAGAAATCCCATCCATTCGAGGCTCCATGTCCCATGAGATGGGTCATAACTTTGTGGATAGACCCTTTGAAGCCATCTGACACTACCATCCCGTCTGCTCGGACAACAGCCTGATATTCACGGTTTTTGGAATAAAGACCTTGACCAATTGCCAGATAGCCAGACTCAATCAACGAACTGAACTTCACACGCGGCTGATGGCGTTTGGAGTCGGTAATCAACAAATTATCTTCGATTGGCGATAGCTGAATAGCCGCAATGCGGTCACGCGCAATCTGAACATAATCCGGTTCGCGCTCAATGCCGATGTAATGCCGTTGCAGTTTCTTGGCGACTGCGCCCGTTGTGCCGGAACCGAAAAATGGGTCAAGCACCACATCACCAGAATTACTCGAAGCCAGAATCACGCGATACAACAAGGCTTCGGGTTTCTGAGTGGAATGCGCCTTTACGCCATTGACCTTGATACGCTCTTTCCCGGAGCAAATCGGAATTTCCCAATCACTTCGCATTTGCTTGTCTTCATTTAAGTTTTTCATCGAATGATAATTAAACGTATATTTCGCGCCTCTATGTTTTTGGGCCCAAAGCAGCGTTTCATGAGCGTTTGTAAACCGCACACCTCTGAACTGAGGGGTCGGGTTGGCTTTCTGCCATACGATGTCATTCAGTATCCAGAATCCCAAATCCATCATAACTGTGCCAACTCGAAAGATATTGTGGTAACTACCAATAACCCAGATTGTGCCATCATCTTTGAGTACGCGACGACATGCGGCCAACCATGCCCGTGTAAATTCGTCATATTCTTGAAAATCAGAGAATTTGTCCCAATCATCATCCACGCCATCAACCAGTGTTTGATTGGGACGAATCAGTTCATTTTGCAATTGCAAATTATACGGGGGGTCAGCAAAAATCAGGTCTACGCTTTTCTCAGGCAGCGTTTCTAATACTGCGATGCAATCTCCTTGAATAATTTCGTCGAGGGGCAGTGTCGGGTTGATAATGGGTTCCTTCATTCGGAATCATCCTCAATCGCCAAAGGATTGCAAATATTCTAAAACGGCTTTTGCATTCTCGCCGCCCTTCTCAGCATGAATAATCAGCGGGATGCCGTGTGCGCCGAGACTGTGCCGCGCTTCGGGAAAGGCTGTCAGAATGGATTTGACCACTTCCAACTTGCCCAACATGGCAGCCGCAAACAGATCAATGCGTGCGCCTTTGCCGATAAGATACAGGGCAATCTCCCGATGTCCCATGTGCGCGGCTGCCTGTAAGCCATTTTCAAAATCACCGCCGCCCCAATCCCACGCTGCATTGAGCAAAGCAGGTGTTGCTTCCAGCAGCGTTTTCGTGCGCTCGAAATCCCCATGAGCAACCCCCACAAACTCGCGTACCGGTTCAGACCGTAGTGCAGGTGGACGTTCTTGCGTCATGTATATAACTCCTGATTGCATCAATAGTCGTTCCAAGTATAGTACATATGGTCGAAAATGGGTATTAGAATGATAGCCGGGGGACTTAAGCCAGTTTGCAGAGGGTGTCCAGATTGAGTAGCAGCCAATCGCGCAGTTCTACAGTTTTGATGTCGATAGCGGCAATAGCTTCGCCTGTGAGGGCAACTTCATCGGGGATATATTGACCACGGGCCGGGTCATTGAATTCGGGGCCGTGGCGCTGACTCACATCAAAATCCAGCAATTTGCAGATGAAGAAATGCTCTTCGAGGTCTTTGTTAGCTTTGTTATGGCGCAGTACAAATCCGTGATCAAGAATTGCCACACGCGCACCTAATTCTTCACCCAATTCGCGGATGAGGGCATCTTTCAAGGTTTCATCATCCGCCTCTACGCCGCCGCCGGGAGCTACCCAATATGGCGCTTTCTGGTGCGGTTTGACGCGCTTGATGTACAAGATGCTGTTATTTCAGGTCAACATAATCGACCTTTCACTATTGATGGGCGGTGATTGCGCAATAACAGGTGAGACCATCTAGCTATCCTTCGTTCAGATTAACCCATCAAATATACCACAAAAGATTAACTATCAGCCGGAGAGAAACGTCCTGAACCGTTAACGTTTGCTCATAATCCGTTTAAGGCTTCATGAAATTGGGGCGTTGGGGGCTTATGAATCGACGACTTCTACCAGAATACTTTCAGCAACGGTATGGCCGATAACGGTTTCGTTCTCGCCTAATTTCACAGTTAGTGGGCCATCAAAGGGGTCACGGGCGGTCACTTCAACCTCGGTATCAAGCGCAAAACCTC
Source organism: Chloroflexota bacterium (assembly GCA_022616515.1). Lineage (GTDB taxonomy): Bacteria > Chloroflexota > Anaerolineae > Aggregatilineales > J027 > JAKEEQ01. The sequence continues at coordinate 3,290 of JAKEEQ010000165.1, forward strand.
TATCGAGGGTATGTTGCAGCATTTTGGCATCGCCGGCAATCAGCCGGGAAACCCGCGCACGGGTCGCCAGCGGCAGGTCACTAAGGGGACACAAATCACGCGGGGCAATTGCGCCATGGGCATCAGGGATGGGGTCGCCATGCGGGTCAAAATGGGGATGGCCCAACCTGGCATCAATGGCGGCGACGAAGCGGTCAGACACAGTATGTTCCAGTTCTTCGGCTTCGTTATGGACTTCGTGTAATTCATAGCCCAGTTCGCGCACCAGATATAATTCAATCAGGCGATGGCGGCGCACCAACTTCAAGGCCATGGCCAACCCGGCATCAGTTAAGCGCACACCCTGATATTTGACATAATCAATCAGGCCGTTATCGACCAGCCGCTTTGCCATATCGGTCACAGATGGCGCAGAAATATGCAAGGCATCGCGCAGCGCATTGGTCGAAACCCGTTCGCTGTCTTGCTGCAACCCATAAACGGCTTTCACAAAATTTTCAACTGATCTCGATGCCCCTGTCTGTTCCATGTCCAGCCCTGTGGTGTATCTGAGTGCTATC
>JAKEEQ010000166.1 GCA_022616515.1 Chloroflexota bacterium
ACTGGCTGAAGACGCCGTTGATGAGATGTTGATCCAGCAGGTATTGAGTGGGCGACTCGTTGGGCTGCTTGATGCGAAATTTTTGACGACGAATCCGATTGCTCGTGAAATTGATAAACCGCTCAAATACCTTGACATTAAAGAGTTTGATAAGGCAATCGAGCCATTTCACAGGGCAGTCGAGGCGATTTCTACTCAAAAGGAGGACTTTGAGGAGCGATTGGCTTTTGTCATTTCCATCTACGAGCAGTTTTTTCAGGGTTTCTTGATTAAGCCCGCCGGGCTAAGGCCAACTCCCGCACCCGTACTGGCGTTCATGTGCGGCGCGGTGGCGGAAATCCTCAAAGATCAACTGGAATTGACACTGAGCGATGACGCGGTGGTCATCCTTGACCCGGCAACAACTACCGGCGAATTTGTTGTTAGTTTGCTTAAGTTGATTCCAAAAGAACACCTGCAAAAAGTCTACAAGCAGCGGCTGTTCGCTAATGAGATGCTGCTGTTCCCCTATTATTTCGGCGTGCTGAACATCAATCACCACTACGAAGAGATTATGGGGCAAAGCGAGACGTTTGAGGGCGTGAGCTTCGCTGACACGCTTGACCTGAAAAAACGCCAGCAGATGCTCCTGCCGTTGTTCGTAGAGGAAAATGAAAGCCGCACCCATCGCCAGCAGGACTCCCCTATCACGGTTATTATCGGCAATATCAACTCCTATGCCGGAAAAATCAGCGAACACAACAAACGCCGCCGCTATCGTGCCATGAAAAGTGATCCCACCGATGGAATCGACGACCGTATCGAAAGTACATATGGCAAGAATGTACCTACCACAAAAGGGTTATACGATACTGCGACACGCTTCTTCCGGTGGGCAACGGATAGACTCGAAGCTCGCAATGGCGTTATCTGCTTTCTCTCCGACCATGATTTTGTGTCAGGGGCGGGATTTGCCGGTATGCGCAAGCATCTAAGCCAGGATTTTGACCACATTTACCACATTGATTTTGATGACAACGCCTTTGACGATAGCGAACATGGTCAGGGAATCACCATTCTGGTGAAGTCAGGTGGCAAAGAAGATGCCGCGATCATCCGCTATGCCGCCATTGAAGCTGACGAGTTGAAACTCCCGTTCAAGAAGATTAAGTGGTCAGAGGTTCGTCAGAGCAAAACTAATGCCTGGCATTTGCATCTGCCGCTGCGCGAATACGAGCAGTTTCCATTGATCGCCAGTGAAGAAGCCCGCGATAAGAAATCAATGGATGTTGAGGTCATCTTCAAGTCGTTTGGCCGGGGTGTCGCGACCCGGCGTGACCCGGTGGTATATGGCTTCCACAAACACAATGTCGAGCAGCGCGTTCGCCAGTTTATCAAGGATTACAATACTGAAGTCAAGCGCCTTGAGGAAAACGAGGAGGCGGAACTGGACAATGAAAAGCTGCTGTGGAGTGCCAATTTGCGTAAGGCCGCTAAATTGGGGGAGCGATTGGAATATAATCCTGACCACATCCGCACCGCTCTTTACCGCCCATTCACCCAGAAATATCTCTATTTCAGCCCCTTCTTGAACGAGGACCGGGGCGAGTTTGCCGATGCGTTCCCCGACCAGGATAGCCATAATCTGGCGATTTGCTACAGTTTCAGTGATAAACTGCCGTGGGGTGTGCTGATGGTCAATCAGGTAGCCGATGTAAACCTGTTCAACGCGGCACCGTATGTGTTTCCCTACTATCGCAAGGGCGAGGAGAACATCACGGATTGGGCGCTGGAATTTGTACGCAGCTATTATCACAATGAAACCATCACCAAATGGGACATCTTCTACTACATTTACGCGATTCTCAATCACCCCGGCTTCCGCGTGAAATTTGAGGAGCCTTTGCAGCAGGGCCTGCCACATATCCCGTTGACGGATGATTTCATGCCATTTGTCAAAGCGGGACACAAATTGAGTGATTTGCATGTTGGTTATAAGGACATTGAACCGCACAAGATGACCGAGCGGGTTGCTAAGGACAGTGAGGTCAGCTACGAAGTCGAGAAAATGCACCTCAACAAATCCGGGACCATTAAGGTCAACAAGACATTGACGCTGCAACGTCTGCCACAGGATGCGTTTGATTTTGAAATTGGCGGGCGCAGTGCGGTGGAATGGGTAATCGACCAGTATCAGATCAACACCGACCAGCGCAGTGGTATCACTCACGACCCGAATATGACCAGTAACAAACGCTACATTGTTGATCTGGTGGGTAAGGTGATTGAGATTAGCGTCGAAACCAGCAAGATTATCGCCGGAATGCCACCTTTGTGGTAATTAGCGCTAAGGTTGCCAGACCGAGCAGCAATTCAGTAGATAAAGGTTTTTCCTCACCAGTTATCCAGGTGACAAATTCATCATCACCGGGGTGATTGGTGATGTTTTTTGCCGTGCCATTTTCAACCCAGTACAGTTCCCAACCGTTGGGTCCATTGGTCGGGACGCGCATCAACATCCAGTCGTCGCCCCTGTCTTCAAGCCACCCGCGTCCGGTCGGGCTTGCTTCCAGTGTGCCGACACTGTCATAGTCGGTACATCTATCCCGGTATCCATCGGGATGTCGTTCATAATAGGAGCGAAAAAGATATGGATTTGACGGATCGGTGTAGCCAAAAGTGCTAACGTCACTGCCGTCAGGGCGCATCTTGTAGGTGATCGGTCCTACACCGAAAACCAGCCAGGGATCATCGGCATCCCAGTAGTCAAACGGTTCAAACTGGTACTGGTAAGTCAATATCAATGGTCCAAATTCGCGGTCCCCGGCGTCCCAGAGCTGGATTTCCATCCAATCTTTCTGAACGTCAAGCAGTTGTTCGACTCGCGTTCCGCCAACACTCATGCGCTGCAATTGGTAACTGCCGATTGTGTCCCAGCTAATGTAATATAACCATTGCCCATCCGGTGACCAGCCCTGATTCCTCTTTGGATTGTCGTCGTAACTGAGTTGCTCGGTACCAGTTGCATCACGGCTCACCCGATAGATATTCTCATCGTATGCTGTGTAGTAGATCCACTGCCCATCAGGACTCCAGCCCCAATTCTGGTTGAGCGTTCCATCGGGAGTTAATCGTATGGTTTCGTGCCCGTCATAGGCAAAAAGAGCTTTTTCAGACGTACTCAGGATAAGGATTTGTCCATCCTGCGACCACGTCTCTACATAGGGAGGGTATTGGGATTCAATGCGAATAGTTTCACTGTGAAGGCCCGCATTGCTAACCCGTATCAGGTTATTGTCGCTTCTAAACACATGCCAGCCCGAATCTGGACTGCTGAAATCGACATTTAAACAATAAGCATTGGACATCCTATCGACAATGCGGCGGATGACTTGTCCGTCCGTGCTCATCACATACAATGCGCTGCGTGACTTATCTGGATAATCGCGGTCACTGCGGAAGGCAATGAGACGACCGTCAAAAGGGGCACGCCGCTGAAAGGCCAATAGACCTGTCAGCAGCGCCAGTGTTACACTGAAAAGGAGGAGTTGTTTTTTCATATCGTAATTATAGATTGGCGTACCTGACAGGCGCTTCACGATTACCCGCCGGAATACTGACATGCACCTACTTGTGAAATTTGGTACAATGTATATAGAGATTAGCTGAATATCCAGGACTCAGGACAATGGAAACAACCATCAGCCGCGCTACATGGCGTGATACCGCTGAAACCATCTGGCGTTTTATCCGGCTCATCATCCCCTTTCTTGCGCCAATCTTCCTGCTGGTGTTATGGGAAGCGTTGGTACGCGGCGATTTTAGAATCGGCGCTCTCGTCCTCTTTTCCTTCGATCCGCCGCTCAAAGAATCATTTTTCGCCCGCCCCACCGATCTCTGGCCCAAACTGCGTGAATTGTACGACAGCGGCACATTAGCCAGTGTGGTGTGGGCCAGTTCGGTGCGCGTGATTTATGGTTTTGTGCTTGGTGCGGTGCCCGCCATCCTGCTTGGCTTGCTGATGAGCACCATTCCACTGGTATACGATTTATTCCAGCCGCTGGCTGAAGCCCTATACGCCATCCCGAAAATCGCCTTCATTCCGCTGGTGATTTTCCTGTATGGCCTCAGCGAAGAGGGGCTGGTTAATATCGTGGCCTTCAGTGTGTTTTTTCTCGTGCTGCTCAGTGTGGTCAAGAGCGTGAAGCAGATTGACCCGCGCTATCGCGAAATTGCCCGCAGTTTCGGGGCAAATCCTTTGCAGGTGTTTTTTAGCGTTGTGCTGCCGGGAGCCATGCCTGGCATCGTGACCAGTTTGCAGCTTGGGCTGGGATTTGCGCTGGTAGTGATTGTCGGCGCGGAATTTCTATCATCGAGCGATGGGCGCGGGTTAGGCTATTTCATCTGGGAAGCGCGAAACCTGTATCTAGTTGTGGATTATTTCGCCGGGTTGGTGATTGCCGGGATTATGGGTTATGGATTTGCGTGGCTCATGCAGCGGGCCAGCCGCATGCTGCTGCCGTGGCTGTCTCAACCCTCACGAGCAACCCCGACTCGCCTCCAACGGCGGCTTACGATCTTCTGGCGGGCTATGCGCCCCTGGAGTTTTGGCGCGACGCTGGTCCCTGTTGTGTTGGGCAGCGCCATTGCCGGGTATGACCGGGTGACGCGCTACAACGCCGCGTTTACCCGTGTATCGTTGCGCCCAAAAATCGCCCTCGATGGCTATGACTGGACGTTTGATTGGGGCATCTTTGCGCTGGCCTTCATTGGTGCGATTGCCTTTCAGGCCGGGACAAATCTGGTCAATGACTACTACGATCATGTCAAAGGGGCAGACAACGAATCCTCGCTGGGCATCGGCGGGACCATCCAGCGGGGGGAACTGTCACCCCGGAGTGTGTTGGCCTATGGCATCATCATGTTTGTGCTGGGGTCGGCTATCGGATTGTATCTGGTCACGGTGAGCGGGCCGTTCATTCTCTATCTGGGAATTTTCAGTGTACTGGCTGGATTTTTCTACACGGCGGGGCCTGTCGCGCTGGCTTATATTGGGCTGGGCGAGATTACTGTTAGTACATTCATGGGACCGATCATCGTGATAGGAGCATACTACGTGCAAGTCCAGAATGTGAACATTGAACCCATTCTAGCAGCACTGCCAATTGCGTTCACCGTATCCGCGATTTTGCAGGCCAACAACATCCGCGACATTGAAAGCGACCGCGAGGTCGGCAAACGGACACTGGCAACGATTTTCGGCAAACGTTTTGCCAATATTGAGTATTTTGTACTTGTCGGCGGTGCTTATGTGTTGACACTGGTGCTGGTATTGGTTGGCGTGATGCCTGCCTATACGCTGATTGCCTTCATCACACTGCCATCAGCGCTGTCGTTGATGTATCGCGTCGCCTCAAATCCGCCGCCACCTGCTCTGAATCCGGTGTTACGCCGCACGGCTCAGCTTCATACCCGGTTCGGGTTGCTGCTGACAACTGGCTGGTTTCTGGCGATGATCCGGGAAGCGTATCTGGTGGCGTTGAGCGGTTAAGTCACAGCTTGCCGCAGCCAAAAAAGAGCGCCATCCATGTATAAGGACAGCGCTCTCGCAATGTGGGGGATTAATAGGAAATTATCCCTCAAGTTGTTTTACGGATTTGACTTCAATCTGACGCGGCTTGGATTCCTCAGACTTGGGCAGGCTCAGCGTCAGAACGCCATTTTTATAGGTGGCATTAACATTTTCGACATTGATGTTCTGTGGCAGACGGATGGAGCGGCTGAAGCGACCCCAACGACGCTCACGTACCAACGACTTCGAACCGTCCCCCTCGGTCGTGCGTTCATCTACTTCCGCATTAATGGTCAGAACGCCATTTTCGAAGCGAACATCAATATCATCAGGATTCACACCGGGTAGATCCGTTGTGACAAGGTAGGCATCGTTGTCTTCGTCGATGTCCAGCGCGAGATTGTAGCCCCAACCGCTTTCACTGTCTTCCCAGCGATTTCGCATTTCATCAAAAACGCGATCCATGGCCGATTGCATTGCCATCATATCTCTGAAAGGACTCCAACGACGAATATTTGCCATCTTTACAACCCTCCTTAGGGTACTTCTAAACTTATTGTCCACCCTTATAATCACACAAAATTGTAAAAAAAATTTCGGAAAAATATCAAAGATTTATAAGAATTTTCTTTGAGAGTTGTTCCGATTTTGTATGAGGTTCTAGAGGGCTGAAAAATTAAACTTTGCGGCACATCACAGCATACGGTTCGGAGCCGGTATGAAAGGCAAAACCGGGGTGTAAATATTGCCAGCCAAGCCGTTCGTATAACCTGCGTGCACCATGATTGGATTTTTGGGTTGAGAGAAGTAGATTGGGCAGCGGGTGGCATCGGATGATGGTGTTATGCAATTGCGTACCGATGCCCTGCCCGCGATAGTGATCCAGGACACCAAGCTCTATCAAAACCCAGGCATTTTGCAGAGCGGGATGATCGCGTCCAATCTGTTCGGCAACCTTGTCATGCCACCACTGTCCGTCTTCGGACTTCGTGCCGAAAGCAACACCCACCGCCTGATCACCATCAAGGGCCAGCAGGCCATGAAAATGTGGATAACCGGTGTATTTTCGGACAAACTGTACACTGCCTGCAAAGTTGAAATCCTGAAAAACCGTCTGGTAGACCCGGACGGCATCCAGAAATCGTTCGGAGTGTTGGTAGAAGTTTACGATCTCAATCACGCTCAAACTCTGTCGAGTTCCCCGAGTACGGAGTCATTGTAGCCGAACTTTAGCGTTAAGTCAGTGATGCAATCTATTGAATCGCCGCAAGGTTAACAAGTTTGTGATGGTAGAGTAAGGATACCATTGTGTCAGACCGTGTTCGTCCTTCCAGTGACCTTCTGGCTGCTGGAAGGACGCCAGCAGGTCCAGTGCCTTATCAACTAAGTCGGCAGGCAGTGCTTTTGTAACCACGTGGTCCGGCATACGGGCAAAACTGAAAATGGCTCCATACTGCGACTCCGGTGCGACCTTTGCACAGCGCACTATATTGTCTATTGTCGCCTGACGGTGTGCTTTAAGTTCGGGAAAATCCTGCACATTAAAGAAATAATCGTTTGCGTGATAATTCATAAACAACCAGTCCGTGCCGCGAATGTCATCAATCGTCCGGTTAGCCTGAACCCATGTTTTTGTTCGCTCGGCTAGCTGCGGTGGACAGGCATTAAACTTCATCAGGTTCCCGACGATTGAATCCGGCTCTTGCTGGCCGCCCATATCGACCCACCACGGCGCATGTGGATAATCAAAGAGAGTCGGCGGGTTTCTCAGCGAGCCATCATCTTTCATTTGAGCCAGAATCCAATCGCCAACGCCAGTTAACAAATCACCCGGTGGAATATCGTTGAATGATAGTACAGTTAGCAGAAATTCGACCGGCAGTGGATTTGAATCGGGGCACTTCAGGTCCGGTTCCAGACCATTCCCATAGCCGTTATCTGCGTTTTTATAAGCCCGCAGTGCGTTGTGCAGCGTAGAGAGTGGTCCATCATCAAAATGAAGAGCGAAAAGCGCCCGCTCCCACAACGTACCATGCTGGCAAACGTAATTCCGCGCTTGCTGCAAGTCGACCTGAGTCATTGTATATTCTCCTGTCCAGAACACATGTTCGTAATTTTATCGCAAATAGAGTCACTCGCCAATGTTCCCTAAACGTGTGTGGTTGATTGATGTATAATGTCGGAACATTCAGCCAGTTAGTCTTCTGGGAAGTCAACGACCACCGCCAGAGGCGGAGGCTTGAAGCCGAGAGGCTGAAAGCCCATGTTGACCAGCCTTAGTCATGCCGAAGGGCAACGACTACGTTACCGGTGAATACATAGGCACGTCGGAGTGCTTCTCCAGCTCCGACCACTGCGGTAAGTGGTTAAACCATCTGAGGGTCTAGGACCGTGCAGCTTGCATCAAACCACCGGATAACATGGGCGAGGAGACTTTTTTACCCCTTTATGGGGAGAAGGCTTGGGAGTGGAGCCAGTGGTAACACAAATCCACTCCTCCCTTCGGGGAGAAACGATCAGTCGATACGAGAAAGGAGAATGCGCTCCTCCACTACCACAGGTAGTGGTTTCCGCGCTGATTATTATATGACTATGGACTTGCAACAAGCAATGCGAATGATCGAGTGGCTTGACGAAGAACGCCGCCGCGACAAGAATACAATTGCCAAACTGGAAGAACGTCTGCAACACCAGCAGGAATTACTCGAGGCTCTCAACCGCCAGATGAATGGACTGGAGAGCCAGCAGGTATCAATGCGCACCCAGTTCCTGCCTGCTGATCGTGACGCGGAACTGATGGAGCAGCTTCGCGCCGAAATGCGAACCATGCTGGAAGGCGTCGAAAACAAGCAGGCTGTTTCCAGCCGTGAGGCGGAACGCCGCACCGAGTTCACTCGTGAAATGGTGTCGCGCCCGCTGCGTGAAGTGACCGACCGGATTGAAAAAATCGAGCGCCAGATGGAAAGCCTCAACGTTTTCCGTGCGGAGCGCGACCGTATGGCTGGCTCATTGACAGCCATTCAACAAAAAGCCGATGATCTTGCCAAGAAACTTGACGAGCCAGAACGCCGTATAAATTTCTTAGAGGAACAACGTCGCCAGGACAACCGCCGTCTATCGGATATTCAGGCGGAATTTCCCGAATTCCAGAAAGCAGTTGAAGGTATTCGCCTGAAAATTGAACGGGTTGAACAACTGGGACTGTCGAATGAAAAACGTATTTTAGAGATTCAAGCATCGGAACGGACCCGTCGCGAAGAACTGCAAACCTTTATCGACCAGCAGAATCTCCTTGCCCAACAGCGCGACCAGCAGGTTAAGGAGTTGACGCGCAATATTGGTGCTTACGATGAAGACATGCGCAAGAATATGGAACGCTTCGAAAACTGGATGGAAACGCATCGCCAGATGAAGAAGATTGTCGATGACTTTGACCGCATCAGTGACCGTCTTGAGCGCCGCATCAACGAAGTGGCGGAAATGCAGCGTCTCTCCGAAGACCGTTTCCGTGAAGAATGGCAGGAATGGACCAAAGATGACCAGCGACGCTGGAAACAGTTCACGCTCACCAATGACGAGGCATGGCGCAGCCATGAGCAGGAAATGCAGCAGCACCGCAAAGCATTGGAAGATATGCGCGGTGAAATTGAGCCGTTCCGCACATCTTTGAACAAGATGTGGGATCTGGAAGAAGCGCGGGCACGCTTATATCTCGACGGCTATCAAGACCTGATGCTCAAATACGAGGTAATTGCACCCAAGCCATCGCTGACGACAGAGTTTACACCGCCAGATTACGGTAACGGGGATAATTCCTGAACCTCTCCAGTATTTAACTTTGAACCAGTGGGCGGATGATTTGCAATCCGCCTTTTTTGTTGACAAAAGGAGTCTAAAACAATGCGTAATTTTGTACCGTTCATTGGGGTCGCCCTGATAGTTTTTGTGGCGATTGTTTTATTCACTAGCTATCACCAGGTTGGTGCCGATGAGCTTTGTGTTGGTACGCGCTTCGGTAATGTTGTGGGCGAATATGATGGTGGTGTTTATATCGTGCCGTTCACCGAATTCAATTGTTACACCAGCCGTCAGGCCATCTACGAAGTTGCTAACGATCCCCGCCCCGATGATCCAGAAACAGCCAGTTTTGGCGGTGCGACCGTAACCGCCCAGACCTCAGATGGACAGTCTATCACTGTTAATTACACCATCATCTACCAGCTTCAGACAGACCATATCCGCGACATATTCCTGAATCTGGGTACGGACATCGGTCAGGTGAATGACAAAGTGGTTGAACGGTTATCGCGCAGTACCGTGCGCAATATCATGCCAACGTATACCGCCGACGAGTTATACACAGGCGAACGGACTGGATGTGCCGGGCTAACCCCGGAGGAACAAGAGGAACTTGATTGTGCTCGCGTGACACGCTCCACGATTGAAGATGTTCTCCAGAGTGAATTAACTGAGAAATTTGCCGAGCAAAATGTAATACTGGTTGACTTCAGTTTGCGCGGATTCGGGTTTGATTCGGATTATCTCGATGCCATCGAACGCAAGCAGATTTCGGTACAGGACGTTGAAACAGCGCGGAACAGAGCACAGGCGCGGGAAATCGAAACAGATGCCGAAGTGTATAATATCGAGCAAATCTCACAGGCTATCAGCGAAAATCCGGTTTATCTGCAACTCGAATTCTTCCGCGAAGTCCAATTTGTAGTCGTGCCGGAAGGTCAGGTGCAGTATTTGCTGCCCTTTGAGAACCTTGATTTGCAACAATCTACGGAAGAACCTTCAGAAACAACGACACCTGAATTTGGAGAATAAATCACGAAGCTGGGGTGGAAAAGCTCTCCACCCCGCCGCTAGCTCTCAATCAAATCTCCATAAAATGGATGCGGGTGAAAAGATTTCGGATTCATAGCGCAGAATGGCGGGTTCACTGCCATTGCGCAGCACACTATAAATGCCTCCGCGCAAAATTTGTCGCTCATCGTTATACACACTGCCGATGAAATAAATAGTACGCCCATCTCCAGACCAGATTGCATCCGTCTTGAGCAATGTGGGCGAATTCGTGATCTGGCGCGGCGAGCTATCGCCATCAAGTTTGATGAGCCACAAATCTGCGCTGGGGAATCCCGCGGCAGGCTCGGGATATTGAACGCTGATCACCGCTTCATTGTTGATAGGTGAGTAGGCTCCAAGCAGGTCAATAGTGGCGTCGCCGCTAAAAGTGGCAATGGGGTCGACGACACAATCCTCCTCAACACCCACCACACACTCAATCGGGAATAACGTCACACCAGTCACATCATCAACCCTATACGCTACCAGCAACCCGGACCCATTGCCCGCCCACTCGTAATCCAGTATCAAACCCATTTCGGGTGTCCAGAACAAGTAGGGGGCAATATCGGCGTTGCGTGACATACTGTATAACTCAGGATAAGGTCTGGTGTCCGACATCACTGTATATACCAGCAAACTCCCGGCAGGTGACCATATGACATCATAAATGCGATCATGCGAAACCAGATTGGCAACATTATTGCCAGTAATATCGCTGAGTATAAGCTGGGTTCCGTCGCTGCCCGGATTAATCCAGGCGATGGCATCACCGCCCGGGGATACTTGCGGGCAATTCAGCAATAATGTATCTGGTTCCCGCAGTGTAACCCGATCTCCAGAAGTGGTACTCACTTGATAGACCGTATTGGTTGGGCCAACTACTTCGTAAATAACCGCACGGGCCTGGGGAAGCAGAGATGGCGGGCATAATGCCCCTCTGGCAAAGGTGGCGAGTGTTCGGGTATCACCTGTGCCAACATCGACTACAACCAGCGGAAATCCTTCACCGTTGACATCTACTCCGGCGATAAGTAACACAGGACCCTGCGGAGTGGGTTCCTGTGCACTGACCGTCGCGACCATAAAAAAGATACAGATGAGTAGCAAAATGCGGCGCAATTTTATCTCCTCAGGGATGAGCTTTTTCAAGTGGGGTCGGTGTTAATGTTGGACCGGGCCGCAGATCAAGCTGCTTATCAGGCTCAACAATGATAGCCTGCCCCCATGTCATGTTGTGATAATCGACCGTTAGCCAGGGCACAATCATATCGTCATAATTTTCGCTTGCCGGGTGACCGCTTTGCCCGATGGCATACATCGCCCGGCTGTTCTCAAAATCCGAGAGGTCCATAATAATCCGGTACGACGCAATGACGGACACACTGCCATCACCTTCACTATCAAAATCATACCGGGTTGCGTTCAAGCAAACACTGCATCCGTCTAGACTATGGAAACCACGATTGATCGGGGTTGAGGTGACATCACTGAGCGGCAATACACCGTCGTTGCCGATAACACGGCTGACAAAATGCACCCGGTGCAGGTCTCCCCACTGCCAGCGTTCGCGATCCTCGTCCAGATTCACGAGCAGGACATTATAACTTCTGATCAGTGCCTGACGTAAAACATCGTCACGTGTTTCGTCTGTAAACGGCGTCTCTTCGTCATCCCAGATGACGTTGCCCGGGTCGTCCAGAAGTGCGAGAAGGTCATCGGGGCTACTGTTCGTTTCTCGCATTACTTCGGCCCAGAACACCTCAAACCATGCTGCCTGCGGACTGTCCGCCGTATTTTCAAGTGACCACTGCCCTAACCACTGGATAGCATCTATTAAGTCTGCATCCTCAAAATCTGTCTCAAAGATATATGGAAGCACCTCGGCAGCAAGTGAATTGTAGACGTCGGCCTGTACCCGGGCCAGCGAATCCAGACTGTACTCATCACGAGTTTCTAACAGGTATTCCAGACGCTCATTCCGATACGATTGCGAGTCGCTGGCTGACAGAGAAATTTGCAGATCACTGCCCAACCGCGCTATGACTTCCTGAAGGTAATCGCCATATCCACCCAGACTATCGCCTGCGCGAAATATGAGCTTACCGGGCGGATTTCGGCGCGACGGCAAAACCTCAAACGGAACTGTTCCCTGCCACTCAGATTCTGAAGTCCAGCCCGGTGCGGGTTGATTGGCATTGTGGGCTGCTGTCCTCAATGGAAACGTTCCGGCTACCTGATAGCCGATGTTGCCATTCACATCGGCATAAAAAAACTGAAGCGCGGGTTCGGGCCATGTGCTCAAAATCTCGCGGAACTCTCGCCAATTCTGAGCGCTGTTAAGTTTTAATGTGTGGCTTAGCCAGTTTTCCTCGGAGGACACAGTTTTTAATACAAATGCTGTTCGTAAGTTGTCCGCCGTCGCTTCCAGATCGGTCAACACCGGGCCTAAATGGGTCAAATAAACAGGGTAGGCGTAGGACGTTTCCTCGTTGATTTTGATAACGGCAATGCGCTGTGTCATGTCACGCCATTTGCCCTCCCACTGATACTGGGTCGGGTTATTGGGGTTGAGGCGCAGGCGATACAAATCCTGAGTATCTGCGTTCAACGATGAAATTCCCCATGCAATGCGATCATTGTGACCTACCAGTATACCGGGCATACCGGGCACAGAAAATCCACTTACGTCAAAGGAGCATTCGAGAGACAATTCACGGCAGTGCAGACCCATCTCAAACCACTGTGAAGGTATGGCGGGGCTGCCCTGTAAATCGTTGACCAGAATAGACTTGCCGGTTGTCGTCTCCGAGCCGTGCACCACAATGCCTGTCCCCTGCAAATTAGTTTCTAAGCCTACCAATTTAAAGAGGTCAATTGACAGGTCACTTAACAACGGATGACCATCGGGAATCTGACTGATTTCCTGCCAGATGTTGCCACTCAACTGCCAGTTGAAGATCTGGCCCCACAGCAGGCTATCCACCGCACCCCATTCCTGCACAGTTACATCCTGCCCCAATAAGGCAAACAGATTGCCGACCTCGCCCGACAGGGCCAGCAAGCTGTATTCCATTGCCAGCTCCTCCGACCCGCGTTCTGAAATGTAGGCGTTTATCCCGGCGGTATAGGCATTTACTATGCGGCGGGTTGCAGGATCGATACGCTGCCATTGACGTTCCGCCTGCTCCTGCCAGCCCAACGTGATCACAATCAGGTCAAATCGCTGAATTTCATCATTTTCGCCTGTTATCTGGCTGAGTTCACCACGCCCCATGCGCCGGGTAACTTCCATTTGCCACCAGCGATCCTGTGCATGGGTATAACCCTGCGCAAAAAACAGGTCCTCAACTGAATTGGCATAGATTTGGGGGATTCCCCATTCATCACGATAGACAGTCACGTTGTCCTGTAAGCCGGAGATCGCCATCGCGCCGCTTGTTTCAGGTACAGGACCATAATAGGCTGAGTAGCTGGCATAACCCAACAAACCAAGAATCAGGAATATGACGAGACAGACAACAATCAGAACGTCCCGTTTTCTATTCTTGCGGTGAGTACTCCACTGTTGAGACAATTTCCAGTGCCGTTTCCAAAAAATTATCGAGAGAATCAACTGAACCAGCCAGCGATGTTGCGAGGTGAACGTTGTCGTCCAATAGTGAGGTGATGATCGCTACATAACTGGTTTCGCCTGCTTCCGTGATTGAAAGGCGTCCAACTGCAAATTCGATGTCATTTACCGTCACCAGTTCCGGTTCTTCAAAGGTAACGATGGCGGCGCTCCCAAAGCCGGGTGAAAAAATAAAGCTGAACAATCCACTGTAAAATCCAAGCAAGAAAAGCGGTGGTCCGTTGGGCACAACAAACTGCCCTTCAGGCTGGCGCTGTGGATCATAAACCGAAATCACCAGAAAGATCTGGTCTTCATCCAGTTCCTGATCGAACACGCCGGACGCGATTTGTTCTTCAGTCAACTCAGCATTGCTGACAATAAAATCCCCCTGCTCATCCTCCACCACGAACCAATCTGACGGATAGGTGAATGTGACCTGCCCGTCCTCGGAAGTAAACTGCTGGTCTTCTTGAGCGAGAATGGGCGAGGCAAAAAGCAATGTACATAACAGTAGCAGAATCAATCGTTTTAACATCACGAACCTTTCAAGAATTATTCTAGCTTAACTGGATTTTCGCCAATCTTGCATCTTTTTGCTGACCATGACGGAACTCCAATATCCATCAGATTCCCCTTAATCCTCAGACCGCAACTTTGGTATCGCTTCTGCCGCTATCTGTTCCAGCAGTTCATCGCTCATAATCAAATTATCATCAACATTGGGCAAAACATTCTTTGGCAGCCATGTCAGGATAAACTCCGTAAACCCAATTTCACGGTATGGCTCAACAAAATCATAAAAGGCTTGCAAAGAAACGCCGTAACGATGTGATCCAAAGGGATAAAAAGAACGGCGGATTTCTTTCGGGTCACGCCCAAGCTCTGCACAATATTCGTCTAGTTGCTCCATCTGCTGCCGTGCCGCTTCAAAACATTCAGTTTCCGAAACAAACCCTTTGCCGAATGAGTTCCACGTATCAGCATATTGTGCCGCAATTTTCAGACTCTTTGTTCCATGTGCTGCAATCGTCAATGGCGGACGGGGTTTCTGCACAGGTGATGGAATCATAAGTGCATCTTTTACCTTGTAGTATTTTCCCTCATAGTTGCTCTTGGGATTACGCAGCATGGTATCAACAATTTCAACAAATTCACGGAAGCGTTCGACACGCTGCCCTGCCGTCCACGATGACGTTACACCGATCATTTCCTCTTCCCAAGCCGAACCAACCCCGCCAGCGCCGATACCCAGTTCAAGGCGACCGCCTGAAATATGATCAACAGTCATGGCCCGTTTTGCCAGCATTGCCGGGTTATGCTGTGTTGGAGAAGTTACCGCCAACCCGATACGAACCCGCTTTGTGACGGTCGCCATCGCCGCCAACAGTGTCCAGCCATTGAACCATATCCCTTCTGGGTGCATCCGAAGTCCAAAATGGTCGGCACCCCATAGGCTATCAAAACCGAGTTCATCCACTTTTTGCCAGCGTTCCACCAATTGCTCGTAGGGTAAATTCTGCAATATATTGATGCCAAAACGCAGTCGCTGACTCATATTTTTCCTCTTTCTTGTAATGACTGGGCTTCCGCTTTCAGTATACGCAATAAAGCTCTGCTGAACATCGTTAGTAATCGGCGTGAAGTGCATTCGATCTGAGTACGAACTGGATTGGAGTAGACTGATTCCAGACTGTAAGGTGATAAACTGATGTCTCTTGACCACTTCTCAAGGACACCCCCATGCTCAAGCAGATTATTTCGGTCTCGCCAGAATTGCACCAGTTTGTCGATTTGACCACATCACCAACCTCAGGCGGGTTGGTTGCTTTGCGTTGCCTGCGGTTCCTCAAGGAACCGCTATTCACGCTTTTTTGAGGTTTGCCGTCACGAAAAGGCGAAACAGCAGGCTTAATATGTCTGTCTTTACCGTACACAATTTGGAGGCAGCATTAAAAGGAGTAAATAGAAAGTCTACAATCCAGGTGTCGAATTGTGATTGTGGGTGGAATCAAAAATGCCTGCCCCCTGAATGTTGAGGAGCAGGCGTTTGAGCTTGCGTTGGTCTGCGTCGATCATGACAGTTTCTCGAGGAAATCTTCGGCGGTATCGCGGGCCGACGGGACCACGACCTCGCCACCGTATTCCTTTGTGAGTGCGCCTTGATGTCGAATCAACCACACATAAAGGTCGGTTTCTGTACGATCATCGAAATCCTTCAATAGATCGTATTCGCGGATGACTTCAACCATTGGCAGGTAAACGTTGTCATACCAGCTAGCGACCGCCTCCTGATAGGTATGTTCACGACCCGCCTCCAGATCCATGAAGTACTTATGTACGTCAATATGCTCCAGAATAGCGCTGTACATACCCGGTTCAGTCAAGATGACTTCGCTGTCCGGGCGAATCTTATCGAGACGCGTCTGGCGCAGAAATTCCAGATACCCGGCCTTGATGATGAGTTCTTCTTGCGTCAGGCTTTCGTCGATGTCAATGTCGGCTGGCAACAGCAGTTCCGTAACATATGCCTCAATGGTGGGCATACCAATTTGGCGGGCCACTGAAACACGATGATTCCCGTCCGATACAAAGTAAGCATCACCTACTTTATATAATTCTACAGGCGGAAAGCCCCGCATACCACGCGCCAGCGCATCGATATTTTCCCAGCGTTCTTTGTTGACACTGCTTTTGGGCAGGAATTTACGGGTGAAGTCCTGATAGCGCCCGACACTTCCAACGATCTTATCGAGCGGGACATTTTTCAATCCCAGAGACCGCTGGTTATGTAGCCGCAATTTGGCTTTAACTTCCTCAAAATTGAGGAGTTCAGTCTCACGATTGGTGACGGCTGCCACAAGGCTATCCCAGAAGGTGAGCATACGGGCACGGGAATAGTCACGGCGAGCTTGAGAACGGACATGCAGACTATCTTGTTCTACCATGATACCTCCGGGTTACTCATGGTTAAATTCGAGTGATCTACTCGGGTTAATATTAATAATCCGAGTCCCTAAATAATCCGTTTCTCGCTGCTCACGCTGATCGTATATATCAATGTGACCATGTATTAAGTAACGTGGTCGGGTGATCCGAATTAACCACCTGAAGGCGCGAAATCCTCGATGTGCCCGGTCCTCCCTGTCATGAATTTTCCACGGCGGGCTGTGTGTCACCAGCACATCAACCCCGTGTCCTCGTACCAAACGCCGGATGAGCATTCCCGGCAGCAGCGGCACTATCTCAAAGACCATTGCCGTCTGACTGAACTGCGGTTCACCTCTATTGTAGCGAATAGAGCCTTCCAGACCGGCAAACACAACGCCTTTAAAATTCTCGACATGCCCGTGAAGATCCACCCCACCGGGATTCTCGTCCGAATAATTCGTGTCGTGATTACCTCGTACGTAAAAGAGTGGGACCGCCAGAATGGTTGCAATAAAATTTAAGTAGTCTCCATCGATATCACCACAACTTATCAGTAGGTCCACATCTCCATAATTCTGCCGCAAGAAATCTGCATTCAACATATGCGGCAACCGCTGATCACTCACTGCAAGCAACTTCATTATAAGGTCTGACTTCCTTGACATAAATTCAGAAATTTATACAAAAGGGCAATCGTATATTTTACGTTTTTCATATTAAAGCTGTGAAAAGCCCATGAATAAACGGCTTTCGCTATAGTCACTCAGACAAGTCTTGATGTATCATTAATCTGCCTACTATGACATATTCTGTACGAGTTTTGAAGGAAATTTTACCATCTATCTATAAATTTCCGTGAATTTTAGGAGTTTTTTTAGGAGTCCTAAGAAATCAGTTAACTTGTATGCAATGCACAAAGGGGGTTTTCGGTGCAAGAGACATTAGTTCAAGCCTTTGAACAATATTTTGGCCTGAAGCCCACCTATATGACCCGTGCGCCAGGGAGGGTCAATCTTATTGGAGACCATACGGATTATAACGATGGCTTCGTGCTCCCGATGGCAATCGACCGGCATGTATGGGTGGCTGCTCGTCCGCGTGAAGACGGTATGATCAATCTTTATTCCCTGAACTACGAGTCTATCGTATCATTTTCGACCGATAAATTGAAGAATCCAGACCAGCCGCACTGGACGGAGCACCTTCGCGGCGTATGGTATTTGCTTGGTGAACGCGCCCAGCGTCCTCCCGGTGTCGATATTATGATTCACGGGGATGTTCCCATCGGGGCCGGACTCTCTTCCTCGGCAGCGATTGAAGTAGCGCTTATCGAACTTGCCCTGAAACTGATTGACCGGACCATGACGCAGAAAGAAAAAGCGCTCTTCGGGGTTGATGTAGAAAACACATTTGTCGGTGTGCCCAGCGGCGTAATGGACCAGCTTGCCTCGGCCCTTAGCCAGCAAGGCAGCGCCCTGTTGATTGATTGCCGGAGTCTGGAAACGCAATCTGTTGATATACCAGCCCGTGCATCAGTGGTGGTCATCGACTCGGCGAAACGACGCCAGCTCACCGAAGGCGGCTATGCGCTGCGACGCGAAGAATGTGAACAGGCGGCGCGAATTATGGGTGTCAGCCATCTGCGCGATGCCACACTGGATATGGTTAATAGATATAAGGCGGAGATGCCGGAAAACGTGTTTCGACGCGCCCGCCATGTCGTGACCGAAAATCAGCGTGTTCTGCTGGCGGTGGATGCGCTAAGAGCAGGCAATCTCCGGCGCATGGGCGAGTTGATGAATGAAAGCCACTACAGCATGCGCGACGATTTTCAGAACTCAGTTCCTGAATTAGACAGGCTAACAAGTATCGCTCGCAAACATTCCGGCTGCTACGGGGCGCGAATGACAGGCGGTGGCTTTGGTGGCGCAGCAGTGGCACTCGTTGAAAAACATGTGCTGGATGCATTTATGGAAGACGTTAAAGCCAGTTATGCCGAGCAAGTTGGCTTGCAGGCGTCCACCTACGCATTTGAGCCTGCGGGTGGCAGTGGAGTGATATTTGAGGCTGCTCCACGCGGGAATTAGACAGTTTGTGGAGCGTCGGAGTATTCCGGTGCTCCTAGCCATTTAATCCGATTATCGAAAGCCCCTCACTCAGGTTGTCTTCGGTCAAAATGCCATAAACGATTTTCTGAATATTCCCCTGCTCATCAATAAAAACAGTGGTCGGCAAAACACCACGCACTTCATAAAGTTGTTCAATGATGCGGTTTTTATCAATGACGATGGGGAAAGTGATTTTCTGATTGATAACAAATGCTGCCGCATCCCGAACATCCTCCTGCCCCGCATTTATGCCTACCACAACCAATCCTTCGCCCCGGAAATCATCATAAACCTGCTGCAAGTGAGGCATTTCTACCACACAGGGCACACACCATGTCGCCCAGAAATTGAGGATCACCGGGCGATCAAATGATTCATCAATGGTAATTGTTCCACCCTGAATAGTGACTGCTGTGAATGGCCGGATTGGCCCGACTGGCTGCTCAGATTCCTCTGGAAGACCAGCGACGTAGAGGATGTATACAGCAACAGTGAGTGCCATCAGAGCACCCACTGCGGTGAATATTCTAAAAGGGAGGCTATTGGGCTGCAAAAGCTATCCCGTCAGCTTTAGCAGAAGGTTCAAATTCATCCAGCCACTCGGACAACATTTGCCCCTCCAGTTCACCTTGATGCACTCTGGCAATAATTCCATTGCCGTCAATCAAGAAGCTTGTGGGCCAGCCCGTGACGCGATACTGCTTGTTGATTTCACCGTTCTGGTCGAGGCCAACATTGAAAGTTAATTCAAACTCATCAACAAAAGGGCCAATCTGCTCAGGGCTTTCGCCGAAATTCACGGCAAGGACAGTGAATCCTTTTTCCTGCTGCAACTCATAAACCGCCTCTAGTTCCGGCATCTCTGCCTGACATGGCCCACACCATGTTGCCCAGAAATTGACCAGTACCGCCTGCCCCTGCATATCGCTCAACTGAAGGACATCTCCATCAAGGGATGGGACACCAAAATCTGGGGCGCGATTCCCGACCTCTAGTCCGACCGGAATATCTTCTAGATTGTCTACATCGTCAAACTCAAACTTCGCTACCGTGTCCTCTGTTGCCGTGTTCTCAAACTTGTTGAGTTCCTCAGCCAAAACTTGCCCATTTATAGCACCAGAACGTTTCATAACGATGATGCCGTTACCATCAATCAGATAGTTGGTTGGGTAACTGCTGACGCGATACTGCCGGTTAATCTCGCCGCTCTCATCCAGTCCGATATTGAACGTCATCCCAAACTCTTCAACAAATGGCCTGACCTGCTCCGGGCTTTCGCGGAAATCAACCGCCACGATGGTAAAGCCTTTTTCACGTTCCCGTTCATAAACCGTCTGGAATTCCGGCATCTCGGTCCGGCATGGGCCACACCATGTCGCCCAGAAGTTGACCAGTACCGCCTGTCCGCGCAAATCCGACAATTGCAGGGTTTCACCATCCAGCGTATCGATTTCAAAGTCCGGGGCACGCTGCCCAACTTCCAGCCCAACCGGAATCTCGTCAAGATTGTCGATGTCTTCAAAGATGAACTTCGCAACATCGCCCACAGCGCCCTTGTTCGCGGCTATGATGAACCTGTCTTCCAATTTATCAATACCACCACTTACGCAGCCGGGATAATCGCCCAGAGCAATCCGCCCCTCAGCGGCACTGGCAGTACACCCTTCAATACGAATGGATAACTCTCCAAGTTCGCCGTCGCTGCCAAAACGGGCACTAAGGTCCGTTAGACCACCGCTCAGCACAAGTATGCCGATAAAGATCAACAGTACCCCGCTCACTAACTCGACAGTGCGCATGTTGCGTTTGATGCGATTCATCAGCCCCACCGACTGGTTGAACGCTAATGCCGTGAGCAAGAACGGTATGCCAAGTCCCAGCGAATAAGCAGTGAGCATCGCACCGGGGCCGACAAGTGAATCACCGTTAGCAGCGGCATCCGAGGCCGCAATCAGCACCGCGCCAAAGACAGGGCCAATACATGGTGTCCAGCCTGCCGCGAAAACGACACCCATCCCCAGCGAACCGGCATAACCGCCCACGCCTTCACGGGCACCACCCATGTTGTTGAACTTACGTGTGTCGGTGGCGAGGGCAAATTGCAGGCTGTTGACCGCCTTCTTCCAGAAATCTGTCACACTGGTGGCGGTATTGAGGGGCTTGCGGAACAGGGCCAGAACCAGGAGATACATCACTACTGCCAGCACCGCCGAGATTGGCTGTGCACCAAACGCCCAGAAGAAATAGCTCAGCATCACCAGACTGACCAGTCCTGAAAACACCAGCGGCGTGACAGTATCATTCTCCCATGTATTGATGAATCTATTCAGCCAGCGGAAGACCGGGTCCAACAACTTCATGACATACAGGCCGAACAGAATAATCGCCAGCCCACCCAACCGAGTCAGGACAATAGGAATATCAATCCCGATACCGGTCAAAAACGATGAGGCCGCTGCTGTCATCAAGCCGAAACCTACAAAAAATAGAGTGAAGCCCAGCACGAAAGAGACGCCGTGCAAAAAGGTTCCAAACTGATTGCGACCTTCTTTACCTGCTTCATTGGTGGCACGTCCACCCATATAGCCCACATAGGCTGGCACTAAGGGGAGAACACATGGCGATATGAAGGACACCAGCCCTGCCAGAAATGCCAGTCCAATATTCACATCGGAGACCATAAATCAGTTACCTCGACTGGTTTTGTTGAATAGCCATTCATCCCTTTGACGGGGACTGACCAGACAATTCTTACGCAAACTTATACGGTACTCATTATAATAGTGAATCAAGCTGAGATTCAGGTGAGTCATGTCCGATTATCCGCTGCCAGATGATACCCGCGACATTTTCAGAATGATCCGTATGGATACATGGAATAGCATTGTCGCCATTAAATCCATCTGTATATTACTGCGCCGCGACGACTGTCCGGTGGACAGAGTACTTTCGATTGCCTATAAATCCATCGACCAGCTTGAGAACTACTGGCAAAAACTTGACAGGGACCTTGCCGAGCGCAGCAGCCGACTCAGTATACCCGACTTGACTCGAGAAGAACGATGGTTGTTTAGCCAGGTTGATCTGCCGGAATTGCCCGGGGATTACCCTCTCGAACAATTTTTACAGGGCTTCCTGCTGCGTTATCGTTATCTGTCATATCGTCTGGGCTGCCAACTGGATAGCTTGCAAACCGAGTCTGGTCGCAAGGACGTGGAACGTTGTATTCTTAACATAAGAGAGTGTTTAGAGTGGGCCTATGACCGTTTTAGATAACGACGTCATGATTTTCAAATTTATACGGGTGCTGCTGTTCAACATGCGCCACTATCTATCTAGCTGCAAACTCAGCGCCGATTTCGCACTTCAATTTCCGCACAGCAGCAAACGCTCAAAAATGATGCGCCGCGTGAAACAATATGCGGAGAATATCGACAATCAAGCGCACTTATTCAATTATTCGCGGTTGACTGCTGAAGAGCAGTGGCTGTTTGATCAAGATACCATCCCGGATTTGCCCCTCAATTTCCCGATGAAAAGTTTACTGAATGCAATCTATCAAAAATACGCACAGCTATCTTATCCAATCCTCGAATCGGCCTGTGCATTAAATAGCGAGTCACTGACATCCCAGCAGGAAACCGACCATCTCAATCAAATTCTAGATACCGTTGATCAACTGCAATCATTCAATCTCTGGGTGGTCCACTATTTGCACCAGCGAAAGGCGGCAGGGCAGTTTGATGAACTTCATCAATAAGACACCCATCGAGGTTGTTCAGGCGATCAATGGAATCGCACGGCACACCTCAGTTGCCTTGATTGGTTACGCCTGCCTGGGCAACGTGTATCCAGCCGATACAGATATTCCGGGAGCAATTCATTATCTTTCGCGTCAAGTCGCCAACCGTCACCGCGCAGCCGATGCTGCCCTTACACAGTGGCGCGAGATACTGGGCTTACCTCGATTGACCACTGAGGAACGGTGGCTTTTTGAGCAAGAAGAACTGCCGCAATTGCCCAATAACTTTCCTGTCGAGACACTGGTGCTGCTGGTGTATGCTCGGCAAAAGGAGCTTGTCCCGCTGCTTGAAATGGCGTCACAGAGTATTCTCATTCCATCTTTGCATTCTGAAGAACGATGTGACC
>JAKEEQ010000015.1 GCA_022616515.1 Chloroflexota bacterium
AGCGGCACGGGCACTTCATCGCTGCGGCACTTGAACTGGCCGAGATTGATGGCTTGCATATCGCCCGTCGTTTCGGTCACCGTCAGGTTGTCCCATTTTTCTGGGCCGTTGATGGTCGTGGTCCCGATGCTAACGCCGTTGACGGGCGTATTAATCCCGGCACTGGCCGTGATATTGAATGGTCCATCCCCTGCCGTAATCGCCACTTCCAGATTTTCAAGATTACACGCTGCCGAGGCGAGCAATGCCGCTGGTCCAGTTGGCGTATTCGTTGGCGTATCGGTGGGAGTATGCGTTGGCGTTTTCGTCGGGGTATCAGTAGGTGTGTCCGTCGCCGTCGGCGTATCGGTTGGGGTATCCGTTGGCGTATGGGTCGGTGTGTCAATTGGATCATCATCAATGATGGTGATGTTGGTGTCCGGGGTGTCGCTGGCGTCGAGGGCATCATAGTTGGGGTCATTGCTCAACACATCACCCGTTATCAAATTACAGGGTTGGTCGCCGTCATCAATGCTTTCAACCACACCACTTACCGTCACGACAAATCCACTGTCCCAGTTGGTAGCCGTCAGTGTCACGAGGCTGTTATTCACCGTACATTGACTGGTATCGCTGACAGAGACAAAGATGACAACATCGTCCGTTGGCTGCGTATTGAGAGTCACCGTAAATTCTCGTGAACCAGCTTCGGCCACATTGGGTGGTGACGGTGTGGGTGGTGAACTGCTCGGCGTGACAGAAACGCCTACTGTATCATCATCAATCATGTTGAAGGTGATGTCGGGGCTGTCCGTCGCATTGAGCGCATTGTAATTGGGATCGCTGCTGGTTGGATCGCCTGTAATCAGGGTGCAAGGCTGGTTGCCATCCTGAATCATCTCTGGCACACCGCTGATTTGCACTGTTGCTCCAGTATCCCAATTACCCGCATCAAGCATCACCGATGGCATGTCGTTCACACATTGTGAAGTATCGGAGACACTGATGGGAATCGTCACAGGATCGGAAGGAATGGTATCCAGCGTCAGGATGAAGTTACGCGAGCCTGCTTCGGCAACGTTGGGCGGCGGTGGAATCGTTGGATTAGTGTCCGGTGTTAGACTGATACCCGATACATCATCATCCGTAATCGTGATATTGACATCCGGGCTATTCGCAGCGGTCAGGATATTGTAGACAGGATCAGCACTGGTGGGGTCGCCCGAAATAAGATTACAGGGCTGATTGCCATCATCGACATCTTCAACCACACCACTGACCGTCGCCACTACCCCCGTGCTCCAGTTAACAGCAGTCAAAACAACGGAAGGAACATTAACTGTACACTGGGCACTGCCCACCGACAGCGGAATGGTAACATCGGCAGTCGGGGCGGATGTCAGCCGGAAAGTAAAGCCACCTGATCCTGCTTCAGCAATGTTTTGAGGAGTTGAAGGTGTCACCGTGATGCCGCCGTCGTCGTCAATGATGATAATGCTTTGATCAGGACTCTGGCTTGCCGTTATCGCATTGTATACCGGGTCAGTGCTGGTCGGATCGCCTGTAATGAGATTACAGGGCTGGTTGCCATCATCAATGCTTTCGACAACTCCGCTGACGGTGACCGAAACACCTGTGCTCCAATTGGCTCCCAGAAGAACGGATGACACATTGACCGTACACTGGCTGCTGCTGACTGAAAGGGGAATGGTAACGCCTGCCGTAGGCTGGCTTGTCAATTTGAAATTGAAAGTGCGCGACCCTGCTTCAGCGACATCCGGGGCAGGTGGATTTGCTGGAATGGAATTGGGTGTGACGGTGATACCGGCAGTATCATCGTCGATAATGTTCACGCTAAAGTCCGGCGTGTCTGCTGCCGTCATCGCATCATATACTGGATCACTACCAAATGGATCACTCGTCTGTAAATCACAGAGCTGGTTACCATCATCGAAATTTTCCACAGCGCCGCTGATGGTAACGGTGTTACCCGTATTCCAATTAGTGGAGTTGAGGACAACAATCTGGTCATTTACACCATTCACCCGGCAGTTCACAGGATTAAGCACTGTTATCACAAAAGTAACGGGCGCGGTTGGTTCCGATGTCAACTTGAATGTGAAGTCCTGAGAACCAGCCTCCGGGATGTTGATGGTTGGGACCGGGTTTGGTTCTAGGCTAAATCCAGCCGTGTCATCATTGATGACCGTTATCCCTACATTGGGACTGGCGGATGACGTCATGGCATTATAGTACGAGTCCGAACTGGTCGGATCGCCTGTGATGAGATTACAGGTCTGGTCGCCATCATCGAAATTTTCAACGATACCACTCACCGTGACCGTCTGGCCCGAGTTCCAGTTAGCGGTACCAAGCGACACAGAAGATACGTTCGCTGAACATTGGGCCGAGTTGCTTACCGAAATTGGAATGTTGACAGTGCTGCTGGGTCGTGTGCTCAAGGTGAAAGTGAAGCCACGCGAACCGGCCTCCGCTACATTTGGCGGCGGCGGTGTTGCCGGGGTGCTCGACACGGTAACCAGAATTTTCGGCGCAATCACCGCCAGCCTCAAGCCCGAATACTGATAGGCAATAAAGGTTGTACCAGTGCTGCTGTTCCAGGCTACAGACGTACTGGTCCCCGCAATATCATTGTCAACATCCCGAAGTGTCCAACTGAAACAGGTAGGATCCAAACAGGTGATCAGGTTTAAGCCAAAAGTGTCGCCGTCATAACTAACAATAGGCCGGTTGCCGCTGTCCAGCGTTAACGAGATGTCCCCGCCGAAAGACCCCATAAACGGGTCCAGAATCCGGATGGTAGGCGCAGGGAACGTACAGAATTGGTTACTACAGATCACAAGTTTCAAACGATCATTTGTTTCATCTTTGTAGGCAATGACCGGGGTAGTGCCTCCAATCAGCTTCAGGGACGTATGGGTTCCAACATCGCCTGCTGAATCCAGTGTCGTATAGACGCTTGTCCCCGGCGCACAGTTGTAAGTCAGGCAAGTGGCTAATTTGAGATTATCAGACATGCCGTCATAGTAGCTGAAGACCGGGGTTCCTCCGGAGTTTAATTTGAGTGAATTAAATTCGCCGATACGTCCCGGTGAAGGTGGGCTATCGACGATGATCTGATCCTCTACATTGAGACATAAAAAATCGTTGCAGACATGTAACCAAAGAGACCCTTTGTTGTTGCCACTGTGGTACCAGTGATAACTAATCCTGGGCAGGTTCGTAGGTGTTAACGCAAGTGAGATACTATCCCCAGTACCGAGAATCTCGGTCCTGAATATTACCCCTCCACAGGTAGCGTCAGTGCATACAATTACGCCTGTATAGTTATTGTTCTGTTGGTAAGCAATAACTGGAAACCCATCACTACTCAGCGCGATTGAAAGATCGGAACTGGTAATATCTGAGGCCAGAGTGCGGGTAGTTTTTGACGTACATGTTGGATTTGAACACACGGCTAGCTTCAAACTACCACTACTATAATAGGCGAAGACAGGATTGCCACTGCTGTTGACAACCATATCCCCCATCGAGCCGGAACTGTCGACAACGGTTATGACATCACCGGGCGCGGCACCGGCAGGCTGCCATACCACACTCAAGTAACCAACGATCAATAAACTAACGAGAAAAATTTTGCGAAACATGTGTTCCTCCTGAACTGATTAATGGTGTGCCGACGTCCACCGGCACACGAACAGCCTTCTAGTGAATTTGTAAGATGTTGACTATGTGGTGAAGCTCTACACTGATTAACGAAATTTTGGCTAAATTTTGCTGTGCATTAATTTTGTAAATCTGGCTTGACCAAAAATGGACCGTTCTTCTGCGCCATCAGATAAAAAAGTGATGAACAAATTCTTTCTGGATTACCGTTCATTGTATTAAGGTGAGGTTCTTAAAATCACCACACTAAAGGGTGGTATTTGGTATAATCGTGAAAAAAGTATATTCGTCGCCGTTTTGCGTTGAGGAGATTTCACCAACATATAATTATAAGAGTGAGACTCAATCACTATGACCGAGCAAGCGCAACAACCACTCAACGAGCGGGAACGCGAGATTTTGCAACTTATTGCCAATGGCCTGTCTAACAGCCAGATTGCGGAACGCCTGTCGCTGAGCCTCAATACGGTGAAATGGTATCTCAAGCGCATTTATGTCGTGCTCGGTGTCGAGCGGCGTACACAGGCCGTTGCTGCGGCTCGTGCACGGGGGCTGCTGGATGGCGACACGCCTCCCGGTCCTGCCCTGCCCATTCCGGCCACGCCGTTCATTGGGCGTCAGAAAGAATTGGCGCAGGTTCTTGAGTTATTAGACGACCCCGACACCCGGCTGGTATCAATCGTCGGGCCGGGCGGCATTGGTAAGACACGCCTGGCACTGGCCGCCGCCGCGCAATTTCAAGCTAATGCTCAACGTCCGGTGTATTTTGTGGCGCTCGAAGGTATTCAGCAGCCGGAGGGGGTGATTCCGGCTATTGCGGGAGTCATCGGTTTTCAGTTTGGGGGGCAGAAAGACCTACATCAGCAACTACTAACTGGCCTGAGCAACCGGGCGATGCTGCTGGTGCTGGATAACTGTGAGCATGTACTGGAGGCTATGTCTTTGGTCGGAGAAATGTTGACGATTTCGCCAAATTTGCAAGTGCTTACAACCTCGCGCGAGCGACTGAACCTGAGTGGTGAAACACTGTTTCATCTGGAGGGGTTAGCTTATCCCACTCAACCGCAAACGGCCCTCGAATTTGAGGCCCTTCGCCTATTCCTCCAGACGGTACATCGCCCACGCCCTAACTTTGAACCGACACAGGATGACTGGCTGCACATCAGCCATATTTGCCAGCTTGTTGAAGGCATGCCGCTGGCGATTGAACTGGCAGCAGGCTGGACCGATGTGCTGTCACTGGGGGAAATCGCTGATAATTTGCAGCAAGACATCCGTTTTCTGAAGACGTCGGCCCGTGATGTGCCCCACCGCCATCGCAGTATGACAGCGGTGTTTGAGCAATCCTGGCAGTTGATGTCGGAAGCCGAGCAAACCGTATTCAAAAAATTATCAGTATTCCGGGGCGGCTTTGATCGAGCAGCAGCGGAAGCAGTAGCCGGAGCCTCCCCGGATATTCTCAAAGAGTTGCTTGCCAAGTCACGCATCACCGAAATTCAGCCGGGTCGCTGGAAACTGCATGAACTGCTGCGCCAGTTTGCCGAAACGAAATTGCGGGCAGACCTAACGGAGCATACACAGACGGTTCGCGCTCACTGCCAGTACTATGGGCATCTGATGAGACAGTATGAACAAGCCTTCGAAACAGATCTCGCCGCCTTTGATGGCTATGTTGCAGAAGCCTATCAGGACTTCGACAACATCCTTTCGGGATGGAACAGCGCCATCCACCAGCCGTTTATTGGCGAGATTGGCAATTATGTGACGATGCTGTGCTTTCTCATGCAGGAACGAGGTTTGCACCAGTTGGCGCTGCAAGCCTTTGTGATGGTGCAACAGTTGTATGATGAATATCCCGCTCAAGTAACGATCCGAGATCGCCTCAACCTGCTGATTTATCACGGCATGTTTGCGTCAATGCTTTCGCGCACGGATGATGGGCGTCAACGGCTGGAACAGGCCGATGCCTACACTACGCATCTAGCGGTCGAAGCTTGGTCACGACTGGGTATCCTGTGGAGTTTTCTGGGGTGGACCCTGCACTTGCATGGTGAGCCAGCACTTGCCAGAAAATATTTATCTCAGGGCGTTAAGCACTGCCGTAAATCGAATTTTGCCTTTGGCGAGTGGGGCAGTCTTGCGATGTCTGCGCTGGTCGAATTCTGCGTAGGGAACTACGAGGCTGCCGACCAGCATGCTCTGGAGGCTCTCATCGTCGCCCAGCATCATAAATTTCTCCGGGGTGTATGGTGGATTGACGCATTGCGTGCCAATGTTCTATTCCTATTGGGCCACCAACAAGCTGCCCATCAACTGTGGTATCGAACTCTGATGTCTCAGCCTGAGACATTACCGGTCGATCCGATTATTATTGTGATTGTCGGCATAGCTCTGCTATTCGAACAGAAGGGACAACTTAACGAAGCACTCGACCTGCTTGCTCTGGTGATTCATCACCAACAAGCCCAATCGCCCGCCAACCAGCAGGCACTCCATGTTCTACAAAGATTGCATGACCAGTTTTCGGAACAGCATATTAATGCCGTGCTGGAAAAAGCAAAACAGGGAAAACTTTCGACACCCTACTTTGCGTCCAACTTTACCATCGACCGTGCCCTCATAGATACACTGCTGATGCTGTTAGATGAACTTGCTCCCGAAGATGAAGAATAATTCTACGCCTTTCTCATAAATACCCGGCACGTATTGTCATCGTTTGCTATCACGCTATACTTCTCCTGCGGGAGAAATACATGATCAACACCTTTTATATCCTGATTTTGACGCAAATCACTTCACTGATTGGCAGCCGCATGACGGGAATCGCCATCGGTATCTGGATTTTCACCGAAACAGGCAGCGCCGCCCCGCTCTTGATTGCAGCCTTTTTTGCAGAGCTTCCCGGTACACTTGGCGCGGGTTTCATGGGCTTTATTGCTGACCGCTATGACCGCCGATTGGTGATTGTGGGGGGTGATGCCGGGCAAGCGATGGGAACTGTGATTCTGCTGACAACATTCGCGCTGGGTGTTTTTCAGTACTGGCACCTATACCTCGCCATGCTGCTGCACGGGGTTTTTGCGACGCTGCAAGAACCCGCTTCACAGGCTGCCATCACTTCCCTCGTCCCTGAAAACCAGCGTGACCGGGCCAACGGCATTCGCCAGATAGGGTTTCCACTGGCAGGCGTCATTGCCCCGGCGGCGGCAGGTTTGCTGTATGGTGTGGCAGGGGTCACAGGTGTGATTGTGGTGGATCTGCTGACGTTTGTCTTTGCGGTTGGGGTAGTGCTGTTGATTGTTATTCCGCCGCCAATGCAAACCGAAGAAGGGTTGGAATCTCAGGAGACGTTCTGGAAGGAGATCACGGGCGGCTGGCGATTTTTGCGACGGCACAAAGCGCTGCTGTGGCTGGTGATTTATCTGTCGTTCGTCTTCTTCCTCATCAACGGGCCACTGGAACTTGCTGTGCCGTATCTCACCACACAGACATCAAGTGAAGCGCAACTCGGTTTGCTGCTGAGTGTGATGAATCTGGGGGCGTTTGCCGGGGCGGGTTTAATCGCCATCCGGGGTAACGTCGAGCAGCGGGTGCGTGTGCTGATGATCAGCTATACCATGCACGCCGTGTTCCTGATGTTGTATGGCGTGGCCCGTTCACGGCTGCTGTTGGGGCTAGCGCTGTTTTTCGTAATGGTCCCACTGCCGCTAGCCGGTGCGGTATTCTCTTCACTGCTGCAATCCAGAACGCCGCCGGATATGCAGGGCCGGGTGTTCGCCGCCACTGACCAGATTTTTGTCATTGCCACGCCATTTTCGTTCCTGATTACGGCCTATCTGGTCGACAACTGGCTGGAACCCGCTGTCGATAAGCCGGGCTGGCAGGCATTCGCGCCGCTGTTTGGCGATGAGCAGGGCGCAGGGATGGGATTACTGCTCTTCGCGGTCGGTATCATTATTTTGATTGCCACCGCCTTGATTGTTCGGGTGGGCGGGGTGCAAACCATCGAAGAAGACATGCCGCGTTATAGTGCTGCTGTGCCTGTTAACCCCGGTTGAAAAACATGAACAGGTCCATCAACCGTTCCAGACGGGACATCTTCTTAAAGCGATACTGCCGCCGGACACGCCCAAGTTCGGCTTGAATACGACTTCTTTCCGGGCAATCCCGCGCTAGAAACGCTTCAAAATCCGCGATGGCTTCTTCAAAGCGGTCTAATTGATCGTAAATGTAACCACGCTGCTGATAGAACGGGCAGTGGTCGGGGTCGAGTTCAATCGCCCGATTGATGTCGTTCAGGGCATCGCCATACCTCCCCAGCGCAAGGTAGGTGTCGGCTCGTATGCCATAATATGCTGCCTTTGCCGGGTGCAGCGCGATACTGCGCGTTGAGTCTTCGAGTGAGGCCGCATAGTTACCCATTGTGCGATAAGCGATTGCTCGACGGGAAAGTGTGTCCGCATCATCGGGCATCTTCGCCAGTGCAACGTTGTATTCCTGTAACAATTCTGCCCAATCTTCCCGGTTATTTAACAGAACTCCGCGCCGCTCGTGATACAGTTTCACATCCCCGGAGTGTTCCAGAAATGTATCGAGGTCCTTTAAAGCTGCCTCATGATCACCCATTCGGAAATAAGTATCGGCGCGATGAAGATAAGTGTGGGCGTAATAGGGGTTGCGGGTCAGGCTGCGTTTGTAGTCCGCCAGCGATTTTTCGTAATCGTTCAACCTGTGATACAAAAAAGCCCGCAGCAAATATGGCTTGAAGTAGTCGGGATTGACGCGGATGGCCCGGTCAAGAGATTGCATGGCTTGCTCATCCCGCTCTGCTACATGACAGGTCACGCCCAGATAATAATGAGCGGACTCGTTGTCAGGTGATTGTTGGACCGCACGTTCCAGATCTTTTGTGGAACGGTCGAGTTTTTGCAGCCCCTGATATGCCCGGCCTCTATGCAGATAGGCTGCTGCAAAATCCGGGCGCTGTTCGATGACCGCACTAAAATCTTCGACCGCCGCCTGATAATCCCGGATATGATGCCGCGCCATTCCCCGTTCAAAATAATCTTCAACGCTCATGGTTTCCAAAAAAGGTTCAGCGGAAGTGGTTGACTGCATGACGCCGTTGGTTGGCGTCATGTGGAGACGAACCAGATCAGACGTTGCAATATCCCAGCGGTCATATGTTAGACGGATGACGGCATCATAGCCTGCCAGCACCGGAGGCAGCGCAGCATCTCTGGCAAGCATGATGGTGAGTGGTCGCTCCTGTTGCAGCAGAGTCTCAACGCTATGAAGAAATTCCTCGCTTTCACCACCACTGAAGATGACCACTATGCGCTCTGCCAGTGTATTGTCATTTGCAATTTGTATGTGATAAACGGATTGCAGTTCGCGTTTAACTGCCAGTGCGATAAAAGGCCGGTGATCAGCCTGCGATGTTACAAAAACTGTGGTCATCAATAATCTCCAGTATAAGTATTGTTCTATAATCGTGCACACAATATACGGCAACGATGTCTGGAAAACAATCGTACACTGGCTGTCGTTAAGGGAAATTTCTTGCGCAAAATGTGAATGGCATCGCAGAAAATGACCATTTTCTCCCATTCATGGGGGAAATGTCCGAAGGACAAAGGGGGAGGAGGGTCGTCGCTGTCGCACCGCAGGAAGGTTCTTTCATATTTCACATTTTGCGTTTCTTATAAAACTGGCGGTGCCGCCCCATGATGAGGCGGCAGGCGGAAATGGTTAGTTGGTGGCGGGTGGTTCAGCGG
>JAKEEQ010000167.1 GCA_022616515.1 Chloroflexota bacterium
CGTCCCATCGTGTGGCGAATATCGACCAGATTCCAGCCTGCCGCTTCGAGCAATACATTGGTTGTGCCACTAGGCATCAATTCTGAGCCGAGTTCATGAACTTCTGATTCCAGACCCCCCATCACACCGCCGAAACTGAGCACACCTTTTTTGTCTGCAACCATCAGGATACCTTCAATATCCTTATGCTGTTTGCCATCGAGGGTTGTCAGCCGCTCGGAAGCTGTACCGAGTCGTGTAATGATGACAGGCTTGTCTCCATCGGCCCGGCGCTTCAAAATGTCATAATCGAAGGCATGGGTTGGCTGGCCTATTTCGAACATCACATAATTGGAAACGTCTACGATGTTGTTGATGGGCCGCTGACCGATTAACTTCAAACGCCACTGCATCCAGCCCGGTGCATCCTTGATCTCCACGTCGCGAATCATCGCCAGCGTGAAACGCGGATTACGCTCTGGCTCCTGAATGTCAATGCTAACGGCATCTTCAACGGAAGCGCCGCTGGTAGCCGGTAAATCGCTATCATAGTCTGGTTCTTTAACCTCAAGACTATAGAGTGCCGCTACTTCTCGCGCCACGCCGAGAATGCTGAAACAGCGGGCCAGATTGGGTGTCAATTCAAGCTCCAGTATCACTTCACCCAGGACATCTTGCAGCGGTGTACCCGGTTCGTGCTGGCTCCATGAATCGTAATCCAACAGCATGATGCCTTCGTGCTCACCGGAGATGCCCAATTCCATTTCCGAACAGACCATGCAGCGGTTGGGGATGCCACGCAGTTCCCGCTCTTCAAGGATCATACGGGCGACACCATCACCATGCCCATCAATGACTTCTGCACCTTCCAGCGCAAACGGCGTCAAGAGCGGCGGGTTTAGCTCACCTTTGCCCTTGTAGTCAAACAGATTCGGTGCGCCGGTGACAACCTGCTCCATCTCATCCCCGCCGTAATCAACTATCGCCAGAACCAGTTTGT
Organism: Chloroflexota bacterium; assembly: GCA_022616515.1. Classification (GTDB taxonomy): domain Bacteria; phylum Chloroflexota; class Anaerolineae; order Aggregatilineales; family J027; genus JAKEEQ01. The sequence goes on from JAKEEQ010000167.1 coordinate 980, forward strand.
CGGCATTGGGATGTGCTTTGATTTCGTGGATGTACCCAAGTACGAGCTTGTCACGGTCCCACACCAGATGATCGCTGGGCGGTATGCCATAGCGCTCTTCACTCTGGGGTACGCCCAGATAATGGATTTTGCCGACTTCCAGCCCGGCAACCGTCAGGCCCTCGGCGAGGGCCTCCGGCGTTACATCGTCGGGAAGATCGACGAATTCTTTCAACCAACTTAACGGTACGCGCATTCTGTCTCCTTTTATTTGATGTGTTGCACTTTGTGGACCAATCTCAACAGCCCACTGTCGATGTGAATTTGACGCTTTTCGCCTAACAGGTCTTCAATGGAAAACCAGGCGAAGGTATCTGATTCATGTTCGGCGACCTGCACTTTAACGACCTGATTTGTGACCAGCACATAGCGAAAGTCGAGGTGCAGGTGTTCCGGTTCGCTGCCCCGCGCCGGGATGGGATGCACGTCAATGTCTACTGGCTGCCGGTTCCCATCCACAAATACCAGATCAGTTAGTCCAGATTCCTCTTTGGCTTCACGCAGGGCTGTGTCAGCCGGATCCAACTCTCCGGTGTCCATATGACCACCGAATTGCAGCCAGCGGTTTAACTTCTTGTGATAGTGCAGCAGGATTTTGCCTGTTTTGTTATCTATCACCAGCGCCGACCCTGTAATGTGCGCGGCCTTACATGCTCGGCTCAGGATATTTGGATACTGCTCGATCATTTCCCGAACGGTTGCCATATGCTGTGCCTCGATCTCATCATATGGCTGGTGGTGGGCAAGCAGTTGGCGGACAATGTCGTGGTCATCCGCCATTAACCGTCCGCTCCAACACACGCCGTCCCATAATCTTCGCCATTGCTCGCCGATACTCGCTGCTGCCCCAATGATCGCCCGGCGGATCGAGATTAAGCTGCTCCAGTGCCCTGGTGATGTCGCTGGGTTTTTTTACGCTGCTCAATTTATCCAGCAGAATCGGATAGTACTCAACGCCGCACATCGCCACACGCACTGTACCATTTTCCGCATAAGCTACCGCCCCCACAATCGGATCATCGGCGGGGGTGCGCGAGACCTTCTGATAGGCATGACGTGCCTCGCCACTGCCCAACGGTAATCTTATTGAGGTAACAAGGGTTGGACGAACATCATCGGCTGCCAGCCACTCGCTGATATGTACCATCTCTTCTGTCATATACACTGTCGCATCCAGCGCGACCAGTGCGGTTAACAGGACCGAATTGGCTTTGCGTTCAACGAGTACATCCCCAATCGTCATGGTATTGCGCAGCGTGATTGGCGCTTCTTGCCGGATCATCTCGGCAAGAAAATTTGTGTTGGGTGATGCAATTTCAAGGCAGATTTGACGCGCATCGTCCAGCGTTAACATGCTGCCAAGTTCAACTGATTCTCCCTCAACCTGATGCATATCCAGCCCGAGTTTGCTCAGGTTCACCACAGCGGTCACATCACCCGGCGATTCGCGGTGCAGGGCCACCCCTCCATAGAGCGGGCGCACCTGTGAGTTGATGAGTTTAACGGCCTCATCGAGTGTATTCGGTTGGTGAACAGTGTTCACACGAATGAGCATATTCTCCGCTCCTTTCAATCGGGGGGTTTTGGTCGATAACTAGAACTGGCTCAGGAATCGCATATCATTGGCCCAGAAATAGCGTATATCCTGAATGTCGTGCTTCAACATCGTGATACGCTCTGGACCCATGCCAAAGGCAAATCCACTCCACTCCGTCGGGTCATAGCCGCCGTTACGCAGCACCGTCGGATGCACCATGCCGCAGCCCATAATTTCCAACCAGCCAGTGTGCTTACAGACACTGCATCCTTCGCCATCGCACAACATACACTGCACATCGACTTCCATGCTCGGCTCGGTGAATGGGAAATATGAAGCGCGATAACGTACCTGTGTTTCGGGTCCATACAGCCGCCGTGCAAAGTCGGCAATCGTGCCTTTCAGATCTGTCATACGGATGCTTTTGCCAATTGCCAGACCCTCAACCTGATAGAACTGGATTTCACTGCGGGCACTGATTTGCTCATAGCGATAACACATCCCCGGCAAAATCACGCGGATAGGCTTCGTACCGTCTTCGCCGTAATCCTGCATAGCTCGAATCTGGCCCGGTGATGTGTGGGTGCGCAGAATAACACCATCCTGCGTGGTATAGAAGGTATCCCACATGTCACGCGCCGGGTGATGGGGCGGGATATTCAGTAGGGTGAAGTTCGTGTCGTCATCCTCAACATCACGCGAGCGATAAACCTGAAAGCCCATTTCCGCCCATATTTCCTGAATCTGGCGTAGCGTTTGGGTGCTGGGATGCAAACCACCGGTTCGACGTGGACGCCCCGGCAGTGTCACATCAATGTCACCTTCTTCAAGTGACTGTGCCAGTTCCTGCTGGCGGATGAGACTTTCGCGTTCCTCGAATGCCTGCGTCAACTCATTTTTGATGTCATTGGCCCGCTTGCCAAAATCCGCCCGTTCCTCAGCGGGTAACTGCCCGGTCTGGCGCAGCATCAGCGTAATCTCGCCCTTGCGCCCGATAAATTTCAACTCCCACTCGCGCAGAGCATCGGAGTTGGTAATATGACCAAGCTCATCAATAGCTGTTCGGTAGACTTGTTCGAGTTGTTCCTTCATGATACATCTCCCTAAATTTCGAATACCCAATAGATCAGCGTAGCCCACACAATCATGACAACCGTACCGGCGATAATGGTTCTCCAGCGGCGGCGTGTGCGTTCTTGATACGTTACGGCGGGACGATAGTTGTTTAACCGCAGCGCAATTCCCATACCCACAAAAACCAGGCCGATACCCGTTGTGGCTGTCATAAGCTGCCCGAAGCGTCCAAAAGGCACATCAATCAGCCTCATCCACACAAAACCCGCCACATACAGCCAGATGACGACTCCTATCTTCTCGTAGAAGCCAAGCCATGTTGGCTTTGCTGAGGGTTCGTTGAGCTTGACGCCAACGTAGTCAAACGCCTCATGGTCAAAAACCGTTTTCGGATATTTGTCGTCAGGCATAAGCCAGTCTCCGGTAAAACAAAAAACGCCCCTCCCTTTGTCACATTCACACCGGAATATGAGAAAGGGACGAGCGTTTTGCCCGTGGTACCACCCTGATTGTTCAGCAAAGAACCACTTCATTAAACCATTAACGCTGGTCAGACGAGATTACCTACTCTATTGTTCAGTAATCCACTCAGGAGTGAATTCGGCGGTTGATGTGTCGTGTGAAGCTTACAGTCTTCGGCTTCAACTCCCTGAATTTGACAGTGATCGCGTCCGCGTACTACTCTCCGTCATCGTTTTAATATTCATGACGTTGTTGGTCAGAGTATGCCAGAAATCTCATGGTGCTGTCAAGTTAAGAGAGATTAAAGGTTACTAAGATTGTATAAAATCAATAAAGGGTAACAATGTATCATGGTTGTGGGACGAACAGATCCGCTGGCGCTGGCCTAAAATTGTGGCGTTTCAGGCCCTTTACAAATTCCGCCCATAGAACGAGACTCGAAGGGGTTGTCAGATAAGATTTGGTGGGTCGGATGCTTTATCTGGCGGACGCCATGTATGGCGTCCCTACGGTAGTCAAGATGTTTCGTAGGGACGGGATACATCCCGTCCGCTTTTATCTTTGAAAACTTCTTTGACCACTGGTTAGTTATCTTCTGGAGTCTCTGTGGCCGCATCTTCAGGCGTTGCGGTTTCGTCGTCGTCTTCAGGGGTTGCAGTTCCGCCATCATCCTCGGGTGTGACTGTTTCCTCGTCCTCATCTTCGGGTGTAGCTGTTTCTTCCTCGTCCTCAGGAGTGCCAGTCTCTTCGTCCTCTGGTGTCCCCGTTCCATCTTCTTCATCTTCAGGTTCAGCCGTTACTTCTTCCTCAAATTCGGCAAGTGCGGTAATGAAATCCTCAAAATCTTCATCAGTATCATCCAACTCTTCCGCGTCCGAAACCTCGCCTTCGAGATCAATTGTTACCAGAGTCCCCTCTTCAATTTCCGTGCTTTCATCGGGAGTATCGTAGGAAGTCAGGTTTAGTGAACCAGTGAGTACGCCAATGGTTGTATTGAAGTCGTGGTCAACAGCGATATGGAAGATCGATTCACCGGGAGTGCCAACGATAAAGTAAGGGGTCCAGATTTGATAACTTGAGCCTTCTTCCACAGGGTCAGGAACATAGCTCAATACCGACCCGTAGATGAGCGATACATCTAATGTAAAGGTATTTGCTGAACCGCTAAAACTCTCGACAACAATCTCTGTTTCCGGCGTCAGGCGCAGTTGAGATGATTCTTCAAACCAAGTAATCGTACCAACCCCCGCTTGCAGAGTACGAATACGATCATAACTCTGAATGTCGGTGAATTGATTGGGCGCAATCCACTGCCGTGTGCCGAGCTTCATGATTTGCACCACCGGGTTGTCAACATCAATGGTGCCCTGTGGCCCGGTTTGTGCTTTTGCTGAGGCGGGAACATAGATGATTGCAGTTAATAATAACACCAGGAATAATTTTCTCATCAAGGACTCCTTACTCACTGGCGATTATACCGGGTTTCGAATTTTCGCCACAAACTAAGGCTGGTTGGTTAACGGAAGCGAACGCTTCAAATATTTCCGCTGCCACTTTGCCATTGAACTCAATCCGTGCACCCACCACGGGCTAAGCGACGCATCACGAGAAGCAGACTTCAGGGTTTCACCAAAATCACCCGGCTCCTCAAAAGGTTGGATGAGCAGGGTAGCTCGGCCCACCTCGATAGGATGGTGCGCATCGGAGCCGACCGTTCCGGGTATACCATGGGCTTTCGCGTAGGCTTCAGCCTCGTCGTTTTCTTTCATAGCAAAACACCGGGCATTAAAAATCTCAATGGCATCCACCTGATCAATAATTTCATCGAGGTCTTCGCGCTTCCAGGCTCCTTTGCGCAGCCTATCAAATGGGTGGGATACACTGATAAAAGCACCCTGATCACGCAATCGCTGGATAGTTTCCAGCGGGGGCAAAAATGGCGGGATGGTTTCCCTGACAAACAGGGCTAAGATTTCACCTTTTGTCGTCATGATTTCCTCGCCGGGAATAAATAGTTCGGGTGTTATTCCTGCCCACTTCAGCGCACCCTCAGCCGTGTTATGGTCGGTGATAAACAGCTTATCAATACCGCGTTTATGGCAGATACTCACCATGCGGTCGAGGGTTATCAGGCAATCTTTGCTGTAATGGGTGTGGCAATGTGTTTCTACACGCCAGCGTTCATTTGTCACAGACATTCTCCGTGGGTCATTTCCAAAATTGAGCGGACATCATTATAACCGAAAATAAAAATGCCCCGTGTTTCCACGAGGCATTGTATGGGTCAAGTTACTGTATTAGGCCGGGGATGGTGCGGTGCCAATATTCGGCAGTTCACCACCACGATCCTCATACTCTGGAGTTGGGTCCTTCGGTGTCAGCGGCGTTGAAGGTGGAACCGGGTTCTGCGGTGGTTCTTCGCCCATGATTTCAAGGAATTCCTCGCGACCAATGGTTTCTACTTCTAACAAACGCCGAGAAACGGCCTCCAACTTATCGCGGTTTCTACTGAGCAAATCCAGTGCAACATCATATTGCGAACTGATGATTTCATAGACCTCTTCATCAATTACCTCCGCAACTTCTTCACTGTAATCGCGCTGTTCGCTAATTTCACGGCCCAGGAAGATCATTTCCTCCGTCTTACCAAACACACGTGGACCAAGACGCTCGCTCATACCCCAGCGCGTCACCATCTGGCGAGCGATACGGGTAATTTGCTGGAGGTCATTGGCAGCGCCGTTGGTGATCTCGCCAAAGGTTATGCTCTCAGCGGCACGTCCACCCAGCGCCCCGGCAATCATGTGCAGGAACTCGGTGCGGCTGCCC
>JAKEEQ010000168.1 GCA_022616515.1 Chloroflexota bacterium
CGACCCAATTCCCCCTGATGTGGGTCATATAGGCTCTTGATTTGTTTTTCCAATTGAGGGTGTTTATCCATAATTCAACAATTAATTCTGCGATTGCAGGTAGGGCTGCAAATCTTGCGGCAGCGATGAATCCAGCCGCACCAGCACCTGCAATGCCTCATCCAGTTTGTCCATCGTTTTATATTTTGACCCGGTAAGATGTGCCGCCAGATTGCTCAAAAAGCCGATAAAACGATTGGGTGTTACGATAAAATTCCAGCCGAAACGTGCGTCATCCTGCATCAGCAGTGACGGAATATCTTTGACCTTAATATCCAATTTATCCAATTGGTTCGCATCAACCAGCATGTGTACCGGGGCTACCCCCTCATCTAACAGGTGAAAATAATCCTGATTCATTGCCACGATATCGTCACGGGTGAGTGTGGCAGTGACCCTGACAAAAATAACCCGTTGTGGCACAAGCCACGAAACTTGGTAGGCCATGGTTGGTATCCCCTCCCAGACACGCTACATGGTTGTCTAGGGTCTAGTGTAGCAGAGAAAATGCCCATAAACATAAAGAGTCCCATCTTGAGGGACTCTTCATTGGACGTGTTAGCTGCTATTACTTTGCCGCAGCGAATGGCGGCAGCCCGCCGGGGATAGGTGTCGGTGTTGCCCAGACCAATTGCAGGGCGCTGTAACCGCCTTCCATCTGGGGCTGATATTGCCAGATTTCGCGGGAAACACCGTTTTCTACTACGCTGAGATGCGAAATCGGTGCGCCTTCCGAGAGATTTGTATTTGTCATCCACAGAATAGCAATGCCACGCGGCACATCGGCTATCTCGCTATACTGTTCGTAGCGTTCACCGATGTCGGTCACGGTACCACTGCGGTCTACAAGGACATGGCGCATCTCAAAGGTGTCCATAGGATTGTTGGTGTCAAAGCCTTCCAGCAGCGATACGGCCACGGCCTGCCCGTTGTTGACGAAGCGTGTGCCTGTAATGACTTCCTGCTCATTGACATAAATCGTGCGTATGCTGCCGTCGCTCATCTGAACATTGACGACATTCGCCTGCGGCCCGATACCGCCGGGTTGTGCGGCACTGCGCGAGTCATCCAGCACTGCGGTAACGACTTCGCCTGTTTCCGGCAGATAATCACCCATGATATTCCACAGGTTTTCATGCGGGGTCACGCTGTTGGTATTAGTATCCCAAGTCCATACGGGCAGTTCAAAGGGGCCCTCGGAACCGACATAGGGAATGCCGGCGAATGTCAGGTTGGGGCCGCTGAATTCAATCACAATCGGCATCAGCGGGACAAAACCATCGTGCCAGTAGCCCTCAAATACAGGGGCATTGGGTGACTGGCTGTTGAGGTCATCCAGCACATCGCCCGTGGCCATATCCAGAATTTGCATCCGCCAGCCGGGAGTGACAGTTTCCACCAACTGACCGCTTTGCTGGTCAAAACTCGGTTCCGCGGCCAGCCCCAGCACGAGGCGCGTACCATCGTCACTGAAAGCCGCGACACGGCAGCCAGTGTAGGCGCTATCAACAGGTATCTCGAACAAGTTCGTGTTGCTGGCAATATCACGCATGACCAGTGAACGTCCCTGAATAACACCCTCGCCACCAATCATCATGCAATAGGCCACGCGGCTTCCATCCGGGCTGATAGCCATTTCCGAGGTACTTAAATAACTGCCCGGTGCAATGCCGAGTGAGAAGACTTCCATCTCGCCTGTGTAATGCACGCGCACCAGTTCGTTGTTGATGCTGTCAAACAGGTACACGAACCAGCGCTCCTGCGCCAGTGCCGGTACCACAGCAATGAACAGGGCAATCGTGAAAACGAACCAACGATAGATTTTCATACGGCTCCTTGGAGTGCTACTTACTTAAGACAAGATGTAAGATACCATAGAGTCAAGGGCCGAATCTGTACGGATGGAATACGCTTGCCCTACGATAAAGGCCAATCAAAAAGGCGCAGTACGGTGTACTGCGCCTCTAAGTTCAACATGAGTTAGGGCTATCGTCCGCGCCTGACCAAGCGCAGGATACCCAGCAGAATAACCGCCCCGATAAACGCGACGAGGACACTGGCAAGGTTCAAGCCGGTGACTGCGGTACCGACCCCAATCTGGTTCAGGACAAAACCACCAATGAAACCACCGGCAATCCCGACGACGATGTCCATGAGCAGCCCCTGAGTGGCGTTGGTTTTCATCACGATACTCGCCAGCCAGCCGGATATAGCACCAACAACCACCCATGCAATAAGATTTAATATGTCCATCTCTGTTGTCCTTTTTGCACTTACTATTCGAGAGTGTTGTACTGCCATATACATCCACCTTAACAAAAAATGTTAAACTGTGCATGAGAATCGGAATAGATTCACATTTCAAATACCAAAACCTCTGAACTATTCATACAGGTTGTTCGGGAGTCTATTTTTTCATGACGCAAAAACGCGCTATCTCTTTCGCTACGATTCGAGCGCTCTTTTTCACCTACGCGGCGCTGACTGTCGGGGGATTTATCGGAGCAGTCGCGGTCATTATCTTCTTGTCGCCCTTCCTCATCGCTCCCAGCGGAGTCGCTGGTGTTGCGGTCATCCTCAATCACCAGCTTCACACCCCGATAGGGCTGATGGTATTTTTGTTGAATATCCCGATTCAAATTCTGGGTTTTGTTATGCTGCCCCGCGGCTGGCGAACTGTCGTGCGAACGGTCTATCTGCTGGTCATCTACACGCTGGCGCTGGATGTGCTGGTGCCGGTGCTGCCAACACAGGGTATCAGTGACAATGTGCTGCTCAATGCGATTTTCGGCGGTGTCGTAGGTGGGATTGGTTCCGGCATTGTGATTCGGGCAGGCGGCAGCTTCGGCGGGACATCCACGCTGGCACTGATTATTCAGCAGCGTACTGGGATGCCCCTCAGTTCAATTTATCTGTACACCGATTCGCTGGTTATCGGCGCGGCAGGACTCATCTTCGGCTGGGAGGCGGCACTGTATGCGGCGGTGGCGCTGTTTGTCGATGGCACGACAGCCAATTATGTGTTGGAGGGCCCCAGCGTCATCCGCACAGCCGTTATCATCACTGACAAGCCCGATGCCATCCGCGAAGTGGTGCTGAACCAACTGCATCGTGGGATGACGGCATGGGAAGCTACGGGCATGTATACGATGCAGCCGCGGCAGGTATTGTTTGTGACCGTCGCCCGTTCGCAGGTGCAAGAATTACGGCGGCTGGTAGCCACAGCCGACCCCGACTCGTTTATTGTGATTGGTCATGGACATACGGCTTATGGCGAAGGCTTCCAATCCAGAAAGCCCGCGCTGGATGCAGTGTTGGTAGAATAGGATATGAGCGACGAATCGAGTTTTCTTAAGCATTCATCCGATGAGATTTTCTTTACAACCCAAGAATTTATGCGAACATTTACATTGCGATTGCGAGATCATTATGCTTAACGAACATCCGCTAATGAAATTTCTGGACTTCACTTATAGTTCCTTTGGACAACCCCGTGTGCAGGACGATAAGCTGATAATTCCAGTTCGTGAATTCAGTGTTACAAAAGACTTTCCGGGCTTTCAGTTCGACACGATTTTTGAGGATGGCTTTCTTGTATTAGAAGGTGTGCAAAGCTCGAAACGAACAATTGCGGAATACGCAACGCCGGAAGGCAACGAATTTAAGCCGAGTTATTCAGTTGAAGATGGGCCGTTTCTCAGCAGTCCTAAAGAACCAAGTCTATTTGATTTGAGTGGACCCGGTTACGATCCACATGGCTGGGTTGAATGGATAATCATTGCGGAAAATATTCGTGTAGTGGGAGGAGAAATTATCAAAGTAGGCGATAATTGACAATCCTAAATTCGCAGTGACTTGTCTTAAAAACTCAAGGAGACCATGGATGCAAATTTGGGCGAGGTACGTCTCGCCCCTACAATGTGGTAAGACCTCAAGATAGCGTGGTGGCTAGGTTTTTGGCGGCGGACAGCCAGAAGGCTGTCCCTACAGACCCGTTATGATATGTAGGGACACGCTTCTGCGTGTCCGATTGACCAAGATTTGCCAGACCACGCTATTCTGCGGAGCTACCGGCAAGCCTCGACCAATTGAGGAGTACGCAAATCTGTTTTCATTTTCCCTTTAGTTGTTGGTCAATGGTTTCTTTCAGTTCGGCAAAGGCCACAGGAGCAATTAGTCGCTTCAATCGACTCAACGTGACTGTCTTTTGAGTATCAAATTGCTTTTCAAGTATAGTTGTTGCGACAACATAGAATTCCCATCGAGAGACATCCAGTGGGTTGGCTTCTGTCATATCTATATCGAGATGCAGGCAAAAAACGTAACAATGTGAAGAACGCAATACCGTTTGCGAATAGCTGTTCGTAGCAGCGTCCCATGCGAACTTTGGGGCGATATCGAACGAGATTTTTGAGGCTTGCTGTTTCTGATGCCAACTTTGGACGTACCCGGCGGCTTTCACCTCAATTGCATAATCACCATATCGTAAATCAAAGGCATCCCACTCAATTCGCGGTTTGCCCAACACATTAAGAGCA
>JAKEEQ010000169.1 GCA_022616515.1 Chloroflexota bacterium
CGACCGATAGTCGCCATCCGTTTGCCCGGTATCCTAACCGCATTAAAGGGGTTACCGCGTCTGCACCCAACCAGATCTGGGTCGCGGGCGGACATCACCTACATTCGTCTGGGCACCCGCTTCATCTATCTGGCGATCATTCTCGACGCCTATACACGCGGGGTGCGTGGCTGGCATGTCAGTCGCAGCCTGAGCCAGGATCTGACGATCACAGCGTTGCATCAGGCACTGGCAATTCATCCGGCCCCGCTCATTTTCCATTCCGATCAGGGATCGCCGTATGCAGCCAGGCGGCATACGGACATCCTGCACAACGCAGGCGTTCTCATCAGTATGTCTGCCGTCGGGCAGCCCACTGAAAACGGCTTGGTTGAACGCTTTATTCGCACCGTTAAGGAAGAACATGACGATTATGCGGAGTATGTTGATTTCGAGGATGCGCTGCGCCAGATCCAGCGCTGGCTGGAGGTTGAATACATGAGCTTGCGCATTCATTCGGCGTTGGATTACGCGACGCCTGCTGAATTTGAGGCGGATGCCCTTGCTGCTGGGTCACAGTCTCCACTTTTAAGTCCAATTTTGTGTCCAATTTCGTGTCCGCAGTACAAAAGGCCCTAGCGGAAAATACATCACCTTGCAGATAGATGGTCCAGCCCAGAAAACTCCATAATAATCCCAATTGTGGCGACCCCCTAACGCTGGGATGCGTCGAGAGTTGGTCAGCGCGTTCCAGCAAGGATCCTGCATCATCGAGACGGGAGAGTGCAAACGTAAACCAGCCTCTATATGTTAACATCAATACTCGATCTAACTCCTGAACATCACCCGGATGGCTGTCGTACAGAAGTTGTGCTTCGTCAAGCATGTTTTTTGCCTGATAGAGTAAGCCACGACCCGCGAACAGAAGCGTTAGCATATTCAAATAATTGCCAATTTCACTGACAAATGGTTGTTGCATGGCGGTGTACCAGCCAGCCAGAATATTCTCAAAATCCCATTGCATCCCTACGATTTCGGCACTGAAGTTCGCGAGATCTGTTTCATGAAGCTGTCCAAACTGTTTCATCAGACGCCCATAATACTGGCAGTGAGCACGAACCGTCACTGTATACTCCACAGTGTCTGCCTGCAATTTCTCCTCAGCGAATTGGCGCAGCAGTTCATGCAGTTTCCAGCGATCCGGCTGAATTTCGGTGATGCGTGACTTGTCCAGCAGTCCTTTGAGGATGTCCAGCGTTGCTCCGGCGACGGCCTCGGCGGCTGCACGGTCAAAGCCACCCCGGAACACCGGCAGCTTTTTGAAAACGGTTTGCTCGGCTTCGGTCATCATATTCCATGAATACAGCGGTCATACTGCGATGGCGGGTCGGCACGTCACGCGCCGATGTCTTCAGAAAACGGATGTCTTGCTGCAAATTACCGGCGATTTCCCCCAGTGACAGCACATCGGTCCAGCCTGCCGCCAGTTCAATCGCCAGCGGCATGCCTTCGACAAGCTGGCAAATATGGCTGATGTGCAGCCAGTCATCCTGTGATGGTTCAAAGTTAGGGCGTGGGCGATGTATCGCCTGAAGGAATAGACGAATGGCCTCAAATTCGAGGGCCGTTTGCGGTTGAGTGGGATAAGCTAACCCCTCCAGATGAAACAGTGTTTCACCACTCAGGTTCAGTCGCTCGCGCGAGATTGTAAGCACTTGCAAATTTGGCGAAATCGTCAACATTTCTCCGACCAAAGACATAGCCTCCAGTACATGCTCACAGTTGTCCAGCACCGGCAGCATCGCCCGATGGCTCAGGCCAGTTAGTAGTTGCTGACGCAGGTCCTGCTGCCCGCCAAATTGAAAGCCGATGGCCCCTGCGATAGCCGGAATCACCCCCTCTGGTTGCTGAATACTCTCCAGTGCGACAAAAAATACCGGCAGATGTGTGTCTGCTTGAAATTGCGAGGCAGCGGCGAGGGCTAACCGTGTTTTGCCAATGCCGCCCGACCCAACAATCGATACCAGCCGGGTTTCGGGGTCGTCCAATAACTCAAGAACCCGCACCAATTCTTTCTGGCGTCCAATGAACGGCGTGGCGGGAATGGGTAATGAAGGACCGGGCGGCGTGTCACCATCGAGCAGTCCGCGTGAACGTGCGACTGACACAGCTTGCGTGCGCCGTTTCACGTCCAGTACGGTATAAATGCGCTTGAGATACCATTTGACCGTGTTGAGACTGAGTGACAGCCGCGCGGCAATTTGATCGTTGGACAGGCCATCGGCGATGATCTGCAAGATTTCACGTTCACGCTCATTGAGTGGTGGTTGCGTTTGTTCGGACATCCCAATCGAGTCTCACTCCCCCGACTATTGCTAGCGCTGATCAAATCCGGTCTAACCAAAACAGCGTTGAACGTTCTCTCTGGTGATTAGCTCTATTACATTGAAATTAAACGTTTTTCCAATTATACCAAATACCACCCTTTAGTGTGGTGATTTTAGCCCCGACTTATTCATACCATAAACGTTTACTCAGGAGCGGTCTGTTGAACACCATTTTAGGCGCTACAGATGAGAACGGTTCATTTTTGGTCAAGAGAGATTTACAAAATTAATGAACAGCGAGATTTAGCCAAAATTTCGTTAATCAGTGTATAGCTTCACCACATAGTCAACGTATTACAAATTCAGTAAAAGGATGTTCGTGTGCTGATGACCATTGGCACACCACTTACGGTTCAGGAGAAACACATGTTACGCATAAAATTAGCCATTATCATTGTTGTGGGAACTATCGCATTGACCGGAACCGCTGTTCGCGACCAGCCCCTGCCGCGTGCCGAAGCGGCAACGTTTACCGTCAATAATCTGGACGATGATGGGGCTGGCTCATTGCGTCAAGCCATACTCGCTGCCAATACCGCACTCGGGGCCGATGTAATCGATTTTTCGGTGACCGGGACAATCAACCTGACCAGTTCACTCGGTGTGTTTGATACTGTCATCATCAACGGCAGTGGCATCACGCTGGATGGCGGTAGTGTTACACTCATTATGGTCGTTGGTTCAGGAGCAAGCGTCACGCTTAATGACCTGACCTTTCAAAATGGATCAGCGTTAGACGGCGGCGCGATCTACAATTCGAACAGTACGCTGACGATCACCAACAGTACCTTCAGTGCTAATACGGCTGACTTCGGCGGCGCGATCTACAATTTCGGCACGCTGAATATTGATAACAGCACCTTCAGCGACAATTCGGCTGTAGGCGGCGGCGCGATCTACAATAGTTTGGGCCGCACGCTGGATATCGACAGCAGCACCTTCAGCGACAATTCGGCGTCCGACTCAGGTGGCGCGATACACAATAGTGGCGGCATGCTGCCTATCACCAACAGCACCTTCAGTGGCAATTCGGCGTCTAATGGTGGCGCGATACACAATGATAATGGCGGCACGCTGAATATTGATAACAGCACCTTCAGCGACAATTCGGCTGTAGGCGGCGGCGCGATCTACAATTTCGTCGGCGTGCTGGCGATCACCAGCAGCACTTTCAGCGGTAATACGGCGGCAGGCGCAGGCGACACGCTGGATAGTCCTTTGGGCACCATCAACATAGCGAGCAGTTTGATCGCAGGTGGAGATTGCAGCGGTACCATCAACGATGCAGGCAACAATCTGAGCTTCAATGCCACAGGCTGCCCCGGTACGGTAGCCGACCCACAGCTTGGCTCGCTGCAAAACAACGGCGGCCCTACCGATACGATCCTGCCCGCCCTGAGCGGTCCGGCAGTCAATGCCTACGCCGCGCCGTGCGCCACTGCCACCGACCAGCGCGGCATAACACGTCCTCAGGGACTGTTCTGTGACATAGGGGCGACCGAGCAAGAGCTTACTACCGATATCTCGATCAGCAAAACCGATTCGCCAGAACCGGTGACGGTTGGCAATAATCTCACTTATACCATCACCCTAACGAACAATAATCCTGGTATTCCGGCACAAAATGTTGAGTGGACGGATACTCTGCCAAGCGGGACATTCTTTTTCTTTCTGGGAAAACCTGCCGGGTGGTCCTGCATCACACCACCGCTTGGTCAGGGGGGTACAGTAACGTGCAGTAATACATTGATGACTACCTCAACGGCTGGGTTCTTGATAGCAGTCATCGTACCAACGAATTACAGCGGCAGTAATCCTATCGAGAATACAGTATCGGTCAGCGCGGACAACGATTCAAACACGGCTAACAACTCGGCCTCCACGACCACAACGGTGATATTCCCGGTCACTGACACACCAATTCCACCGACCGACACGCCTGTCCCCCCGACGGATACTCCTGTTCCTCCCACCAACACGCCCGTACCGCCAACAGATACCCCAATTCCACCTACTGACACACCCGTGCCGCCGACCGATACCCCGATTCCACCGACCGACACACCCGTACCGCCGACAGATACCCCTGTCCCACCAACGGATACACCGATTCCGCCCACCGATACCCCAACAGGTCCGGCAGCATTGGTCGCCTCGGCGGCGTGTAATCTTGAGAATCTGGAAGTGACGATTTCGGCAGGGGATGGACCATTCAATATCACGGCCAGCGCGGGAGTCAACACGCCGGTTAACGGTGTGAATACCGGCACGACAACCATCAACGGCCCGGAGAAATGGGATAACCTGACGGTGACCGAAACGACGGGCGACCTGCAAGCCATCAATCTCGGTCAGTTCAAGTGCCGCAGCGATGAAGTGCCCGTGCCGTTGACGCCTGCTCATGGGTCACACACGACCAATCCCTTCCCGCTGTTCTCGTGGACAGCCATCAGCAATGCCAACAACTATCGCATCTTTGTCTTCGATGACAAGGTAGTAGCAAGTCGAACAGTAGACATCCGCCAGAATTCTGGCGGACCAACGAGCATGACGCTGAGCGTTCCCCTGCCAAATAAGCGGTTGTTCTGGCGGGTGCGTGGGCGGCAAAATCGGTTGTGGAGCCTGTGGAGCGTGCGCTTTACGCTGTTCAAGGACCCGGCTCCGCCGTTGGTCGCGCCGACACCCGTCCCAACGCTTGACCTGAATCCACCCCAAGTGCCGACGGTTGGGCCAGTGGTTATACCGACCTTCCCACCACCACCGAATTCACGCTAAATCATCGACTATAGAGCCTCCCTCTTGAAGAAGGAGGCTTACGATATTGAATCTTCTGGTACCATTTTTTTCGTAATGGCTTTGAGTTGCTCATGGTTTTCAATTTGAAATGGCCGTATAATTTTACCAGTCAGAATCAACTACTCTGTCGTACGCTTGGTTTGTCTGACATATAAGCTATCGCTGGAGGAAGAACCATGTTGAGGATTCTCAGTCTACCTCCCAAACCCCAACGCCGGACGCGCACCATCGACATCCGCCTGACCCCGGATGAGCGGGCCGCCGTCGAATGCCTGGCCGAACGCCATGAAACCTTGCCATCACGTCTGACCCGTCACTTTCTGACGCAGGCCGTCAATCACTACAACCAGCAGCATGACGAGAACCATGATGGATAAATCGTCACCGCTGGTCGATTAGCAAGACTACGCCGTTGAGCTGGTCACCGAAGTTCGCTCTAATATGAAGGCTCATGTGCTGAATAAACTGGATCAATTCTGCTTACGCAAGCGGGCCATCTTAGAAAGCAGTTATGACCAACGCAAGAATATTTCACAAGTTCAACATACCCGGCATCGCAGCCCGGTGGGCTTTATGATTAATCTGCTGGCTGCCTTGATTACCTACTGTCATCAACCCAGGAAGCCTTCCTTACTTGCAATTTCTCAACCAGTTTGCGGTGGCTCAAACAAAACTCACGTTAACTTGTATTTCCTCAAAAGCTGCCCAATCCTTGTCCAATGTAAACCCACCTCTTCAACGATTTGACGATAACTCATCCCTTGAGATCGAAGCTCAAGGATTCTTTTATGGAGTTGGGATTTGTCAGGATGTCGTTCATTTGATAGTGTGGAAGCTTGATAGTTATTAGAAAACCGTATTCATGGATATGTCTAATTTTACTTAACAAACTCATAAGGTCTACCCTCCTCACAAAAACAATATCCACACCAACACCACGATTACAATCAGTACTGCAATAAAAAATATCGGCTGCCATCTAGACGGTATCGTGTCATTGAACACATCGCGCATCACCGTCAGAGCTACCCTTGTTTGCGAAGGCGGTTTATAAGCAGGGGTTGTCTCGCCTGCGCTCGTAGTGTTAACTTCAGCATCGCTGGCGGAAGCTGTCGCAACCTGTACTTTAAGGTACTCATTCAACCCTTCAAGGCTCTGGCGAATGATTGAACGGGCTGAGCTGTCAATAAGCCGCTGGCCCACGCTGGCAATCCGCCCGCTGATTTGCGCTGTGCCCACATAATCCATGTGAGTCTTGCCATCCTGCGACGACAATTTGAGGCTGCCTTTTGCTTTGACGTATCCCTGACTGCTTTTACCATCTGCTTCAATCGTGTAACTTTCAGGCGCAACCACATCCGACAGAATGATATTCGCATCAAAAACACCCTGTACCGGCCCAACCTTTACCTTCAATGAGCCTTTATATTTGTTTTCCTCAACCTCCTCAAAACCCTGCCCACCCGGCATTTCCTTACGATCGTTCCGCACGGATCGACGTCGACCAATCCTGTTCAATGGGAATGCAATGAACTCGAATCCCGCTTCTTTGACTTTTCCCACGGATCA
>JAKEEQ010000170.1 GCA_022616515.1 Chloroflexota bacterium
AGGATGAACAGTACGCCCATCGTGTGCAGCGCCAACTTAAGCGCTACCACATCTTGACGCCGCTGCATGATGCAGATGTCGTTATTGCCATTGTGTCGCGCTATTATCGCAAACTGGATACCGCGCCTGAACCACATCAGGAAGTGCTGCCCATCTGGATTGAAGACGTGCCGGATATTGACCCCGAACTTGGCAGATTACAGCGCGTCGACTGGCGCAATGGCGTCAGCGGCGAAGAACTGCGTATCCTGTCCTCACGCCTGGACCAGCCGCAGCGTATGCTGGCCGAACTTGGCGATTTTCCGCGGCGGCTGCGCACGGTCCGCCCGCCGGGTGTCCGCCGAACACGACGCCTGCTTGGTTTCAGTCTGGTGATGGTGACGCTGGTTCTCGCCACATGGCATATCTTTGATGTCATGGCGCTCGAAGAGTTACCAGAAGCAACCAGTCAGGCGGCCCTACAGGACCTTGATGTGAATATTGCGTGGTTCGGGACGTATTTTGTCCTTCCTGAAAGCGAGACAGCTGGAGCGCGTGAGCTGCACTGTTTCCTATTCGTTGAGCCGGGCCAGACCCATCATCATGTCGATAACATTACACCCGGACGCCCCACCGGCGAAATTACCGGCGCGATTGTTGATGTCACGACGCTGGAGGTTCAGTATTTTGAGAATGTCGGCGACGTTTTTCTGCCGGATGAATTACGTTCGTGTGATTATAAACCTGCGTTCACCGACGTGGCTTTTGAGATAACGTTTATCTCCACCATCGGCATTGTACTGCTGGCTGGTCTTGGCCTGCTTTCCATTCGCGGTCTTGTCCGGCGGCACGGGCAGTTCTTCCCCGCTCTTACATTGAAGGTTCTGGTGGCGCTGGCTCTGTTTGTGATCGTCGGCTCAACATTCTTCCTGCTGCCGACCTTTGTGTACGGATTTATCCTCGTGCAGGCGATTGTCAGTGGCGATGTGCGCAGTTGGGTCCCCAATATATTCGTTGATACCCTGCCAGCATGGCGATTCTCCAGCCAGGAATCGCACAATTAACCTTCATTGTATCGGCGCGTAATAGTATCGTATATATTAGCAATGCGGTAAGTTTGCGTTTCTTTCCTAATTGGTTATATTTAAGCAAACCTTGAAAACCTCGGTGGGGAGCGCATGGTGCAATGAAGTTCAGTCTGAATGTTTTTCAACCCACTGCACGAATGACATTCGATGCCATCATTGAATGTGAAAAGATCGGCGTCAAAGACGTATGGGTTCCAACCCTCCCGCTGGGATTTGACCCCACGACTCTGTTAGGAGCAGTAGCGGCTGCTACAAAGACCATCCAACTGGGTACAGGCATTGCCATCGTTTATCCCAAACATCCGCTGGCATTGGCGACCGAAGCATTTGTCCTCGGAGAGCTGGCTCCGGGCCGCATACGTCTTGGTGTTGGATCAAGCCATCCTTTTATCATTTCAGGCATGTACGGCATTGATTTTGCAAAACCCGTCAAATATATGCGCGAATATCTAACTGTCCTGCGCCAGATGCTGTGGGAAGGGCAGGTCAATTTCGAGGGCGAATTTTTTCAGGTGCATGGTGCACCGATGCTGCCCACCATCCCGCCACAAATCCCGCTCCTACTGGCGGCACTGCGCAAACCCATGTTCAAATTGGGTGGCGAATTAAGCGACGGTATCATGACGGGGTGGAGTCCACTTTCTTACGTGTTATCCGCTGCGAAACCTGCTCTTCGTGACAGTGCCGCTTCTGCCAATCGTCCCACACCGCCGTTGATCGGCAGTCTATCGATCATTCCGCACCCTGACCGCGACGCTGCAAAAAATGTTGCCCAACAGACACTTGGGCCGTACCTGCAAGCACCGTCTTACCTTGATATGTTCGCTAAAGCAGGCTATGAAATCGAAAATGGGGTTATACCGGAGCAAATGTTTGACGAAATGTTTGTCTATGGAACAACAGCGCAGATCGCAGAGCGCATCCAGCAGGCCGCTGAGATAGATATAGATGAATTAATGCTCCGCGTAGAACCTGTTGAAAATCCTTTCACGGACACGCTGGCCGTTGCAGCAATCATCGCACAGTTAAATGAATAGGAGGGTTATCATGCCACAGCAAGTTTCCTGGCTCATTGAAGACATCGTTATATTGGGGCGAGTCTGGGGGAAAAACTCCCTTGAAGGTTTGCAAGAATACAATGATAACGTCAACAAACTCCTTGATGCAAGCGCATCCGAAAAAGTTTATCTGGTTTACGATGGGCGCGAGGCGGAAGGCATGCCGCCGCTGCGGGCATTCCAGAGCTTTACCTTCCCGAAGCATCCCCGATTCAAGGGTGTCGTTGTGCTGCGTTCCATGAATCCCTTTTTGAATTTCATCGCGAGTGCCACCACCCAGATTGCCGGGGTCCGTGCCCATTTTGCCAATACGCCTGATGAAGTTTTCGGGCTTTTGCACGACCTGATGCCGGATTTACCCGACACAACACCGTACCGGGCAGTGCTGGAAAGGGAAACCGGCGATGCGCAGGACGCTTGATGGCGTTCGATTTTTTTGGTCGTGGTAACGCTTTGACTGATACGGTGGTTTAGGTGGCGGACGGGATGAATCCCGTCCCTACGGTTAACCAGCCGAAGCTGCATTTGCTAAGAAAGCCTCAACTGCCTGTCTAAACGCTTGCGGATGATCCATGTTGGGTAGATGAGCGGCATCTTCCATCACCATCTTCCGAGCAGACGCAATATTCTCAACCATGTAATCAGCGGCGGTGAGGATGTAGGAGGTATCATGTTCGCCGACGATGACCAGCACCGGGATGTTGAGGTCGGATAACCGCTCGGCGGCGGGGGTCTGCGTATCCGGCAGTCGCTTGCCTAACTGCTTCGCCTCATGGGTTAGCGCATTACGATTCATGTCATATGCCAGTTTGCGCATCGCCTGATTGACATCCTCCGGACTACGCCCGCTGCCATCAAACCAGATTTGCGTTTCAATCTCGGCCAGCAAATCCCAATTACCAGCTTCATAAGCCTTTTCCGCGTCGGCAAATTTTTCGGGTGCGGGAACGTCAAGTTTAAGCCCGCTCGGCCCCGACCCGACCATAATCAGCGCTTTAATCCTCTCAGGATAGGTCAGGGCGAAATCCATTGCCAGCCCGCCGCCCATCGAACAGCCCATCATATTCAGCGGCTCGTCAAACCCTACGTGGTCAAGCAGCGCAACGAGGTCGGTCATATGACTGAACTCGCCGTCAACGGGTTCACTCTGACCATAGCCGCGCAGGTCATAGCGCAGCACGGTGTAATCCTCCGCAAAATGCGCAAATTCGTTATTCCACTGCCGGTTATCGGCAACCCCGGCATGGATCATCACCAGCGGCGGTCCACTGCCTGCCAGTTCATGATAAATCTGTGTACCGTTAATTGCGGCGAAATTCGATTGTTGGTCTGGCATTTGGTTCTTGCCCCCACGAGTAAGATGAAGCTGCTGCCAATTATAGCACGTTTGTTCTAAGGGCAAATCATCTTGCATCTATGTCAGGATGCGGGTAATCTGATAGGCCCTGAAGGAGAGGATAGTATGCAACAAACCATCGACAAAATTAACGAACTCGTGGAACAACACCGCGAGGACATCATCACCTTCCTGCGCGAAATCTGCGCCATCCCCAGCATGGACAGCCAGATTAAGGAATGTGGGGAGCGTGTCGCGCAAGAAATGCGCAAACTCGGCTTTGATAAAATCTGGTGGGATAAAATGGGCAACATCGTCGGGCAAATCGGCAGCGGCCCGGTTAAACTGCTCTACGACAGCCACATTGATACCGTCGGCATCGGTGACCCCGATGAATGGGAATGGGACCCGTTCGAGGGCAAAATTGAAGACGGTATTTTTTATGCACGGGGAGCCTGTGACGAAAAAGGCAGCACCCCCGGCATGATCTACGGACTGGCTTTTGCCAATCAACTTGGCCTGCTGGATGGCATCACCGCCTACTATTTCGGCAATATGGAAGAATGGAATGATGGCAGCGCCCCCCATGCCTTCGTCGAGACCGAAGACATCAAGCCGGATTATGTGGTGATTGGCGAACCCACTGAACTCAAGATTTATCGCGGGCAAAAAGGCCGCGTGGAGATGAAAGTCGTGGCGAAAGGCAAAAGCGCCCATGCCGCCAGCAATCATCTCGGCGACAACGCCATTTACAAACTGCTGCCCATCATCGACGGCA
>JAKEEQ010000171.1 GCA_022616515.1 Chloroflexota bacterium
CGTAGCAGCTTTCATGGACAAGGCGGGCTGCCGTTGTACCAAGCCGCGAAGCCAGCAAACGGTCCGCCGCCGATGGGATGCCGCCGCGCTGAACATGACCAAGGATGGTCACGCGCGATTCAAGTCCGGTCAGTTTTTCGAGTTCTGCCGTCATCGCATGGGTGCTTTCTAAACGCTCTTTTTCAATTGCGGCAATCTCCTCACGCGCTGCCTCTTTTGCTTCCTTATCTTTGGCCTTCGCCTTTTTGGCATACGCTTTCTCAAGACGGGCTGCCATTTCTTTGGACATCGCCCCTTCTGACACCGCCACAATGCTAAAATGCCTGCCGGAGCGTTTGCGGCGCAGGATAGAATCGGCCACTGACTGTATGTTGTATGGGATTTCGGGAATGAGAATGACATCGGCTCCACCAGCCACACCAGCGCCCAACGCCAACCAGCCGGTATTATGCCCCATGATCTCGACGACAATAATGCGATGATGGCTGTGGGCTGTGCTGTGCAAACGGTCGATGGCCTCGGTGGCGATGATAAGGGCTGTATCAAACCCGAAGGTGATATCCGTCCCATAGACATCGTTGTCAATGGTCTTGGGCAGCGTCAAAACGTTCAAGCCTTTCTTATGTAGGTGATAGGCGTTCTTCAGCGTCCCTCCGCCACCCAGACACACAATGCCGTCCAACTGGTGTTTGTTGTAGTTATCAATCATGACATCTGTCATATCCAGCGTATCGTTGCCAACCGGCATCTTGTGCGGTTTATCACGGCTGGTGCCGAGTATCGTGCCGCCTATCGTCAATATGCCAGACAGTTCATTGCTATCCAGCCGGATCGTGCGATTTTCCATCAATCCACGAAACCCATCGCGGAAGCCAATAGTACGGAAGTCATAAGTGTTGAGGCCCGCTTTGCCGATGCCCCTGATCGCGGCATTCAATCCGGGTGTATCACCGCCTGCTGTTAAAACACCGATTAATTTTGCCATCTTGCTGCCTTTCTGCCTGAGAATTCCATTTTAACGCAAATTTCCGCCTGAGGCTCTGACGGTGGTAGGTTCTTAAAAAATCATTATAATTCAGCACTGTTACAAGTTGTTGCCAGAGGAAAAGAACCATGCGTCAATGGTACGGGGCCGTGTTGCTAATCGTCATAATCATCGTTGTTTCATCACTTTCGTCGCCCTTAACATTTGCTCAAGATGACGAACATGAATATGCCTTAGAGATGGTCATCGATCAACCGCGCCATCGTCCGCTGCTGTATGCCGAAGTGCCGGATGGTTCCGGTCGTCGCTTTTTCATGACCCAGATTGGTCAAATCTATATCATTGAAGACGGCGTGTTGAATTTGACACGGTTTCTTGATATTGAACCTCAGATTGATCTGGCGCGGGCCGAGCAGGGACTGTTGGGCCTCGCTTTTCATCCAAACTTTGCCGAAAACGGCACTTTTTTCCTGAATTACACAGCACTTGACGATGCCACCATGATTTCGCGCTTTCAGGTCTCCGCGGATGATCCCAATCTCGCCGACCTTGAAAGCGAAGTGGTGATTCTGCGAATTGAGCAGCCATACACCGGACATAATGGCGGCACGCTGGCCTTTGGACCAGACGGTTATCTGTATATCGGAATGGGAGACGGCGGTTCAGCCCGCGATCCCCATAACAACGGTCAAAATCCCTCGACCTTACTTGGCGCGATGCTGCGCATCGATGTCGATAATCCATCTGATGGCAAACTTTATGGCATACCTGAAGATAATCCTTTTGCCGATGGAGTCAATGGAGCACCGGAAGTGTGGTTATATGGTCTGCGCAATCCCTGGCGTTTCAGTTTTGACCGGGAAACGGGCGATATGTTCATTGGCGATGTCGGTGAGCAAGATATAGAAGAGATTGATTACGTCCCTGCTGGAGAAAGTGCTTTGAATTTCGGCTGGCAGGTTTATGAAGGTAGCACCTCAATGCGCCCCGATGAAGGCGGCGATTATGTTTTCCCAATTGCCGAATATCCCCATGCTGAAGGCTGCGCAGTAACGGGTGGTTATGTCTATCGGGGTGAAGAACTGCCGGAGTTAAACGGAGTTTACTTCTACGGCGATTTTTGCTCCGGCAAAATATGGACACTGCGGCGCGATGAAAATGGCGCGTGGCAAAATGAGCTTTTCATGGATACTGAAATGGCGATTAGCTCTTTTGGCGAAGACCTTTCCGGTGAACTGTATGTCGTCGATCATGTGGGTGGTGGTGTGTATAAATTGGTTCGCGCTGATGACTGATATTCTCGCACAATTGCATTCACATCACCCCGGCGAACGCTGGCGGGCAGTGCAAACAGTTTTTCGCCGCCAGCCACTACCCTTCTCTGATGAACTCATGTCCCGGCTGGTTGACTTGCTGGGCGACTCCCATCCGGGTGTTCGCACCTACGCCGCAAATCCCTCGACAGAGCCGGGAATACCATCATCCCTCACTTGAGAGTGGCTCTGCAAACGCCCGGTCGTCCCCGCCAACGGGTACAAATCGCGTGGCTGGCGGGTAAATTTGACGAAGACTTGCTCCTGTCGCTGACGACCGACAAACGAGCCGTTGTAAAAATCGCAATTTTGCAGTCGATGGCCCGGCATCCTCACGATCTTTACTTATCCTATCAGTTGCAGTCGCTCGATGACCCGAATGGGCATGTGCGTTATCATGCCGCACTGGGTATTGCTCGTCAGGGCCTGACGGCTGCTCCCGATGAACTCATTGCGGCGCTCCAATCTGACTCCATCCTGGCACGAGGGGCCGTGACGTATGCACTGGGCAAAATCGGTGATCCGAAGGCCATTGAGCCACTCATTAATGCGCTGCGTGCCGCCCTTGATGATGCCAGCGTAGCTCCAGCGGTGACAGCGATGGCCGGACATCCTATGACTTCGGAAGAATGGCGGCGCTTTTCGTCAGCACATGGGGCTATCGATCTGCCCATGATGGCAACACAGGCTTTAGTATGGATTGGCGAACCTGCTCTACAGCGCATTGATGTTGAAAGCGATCCGAAATTGAAAATGTGTTTAGCATGGATTTCTGAAGCTAAGTTGAATTAAGGATGTAAGATTACTGACGCGAACACGATAGATTCATCACAGATTAACGATACAATTGTTCAGAAATTGATTTCAATTGTTAACGCTAACCTGACGCTTGTTTCCGTGAAGTTGTGAAGTCTGTATAATACAGAGGCATACACAACGATAATCAGGAAGGGTTCTTTATGAAGAGACTAGCGGTTATTATAGCTATCACGCTCTTATTTGTCACAACTTATGCACCACCTACCGCTGAAGCTGCCACAAACCCCACTATGTTTATAGGGCTTGCTGTGGATAATGGCAGTTGTCAGGCAAATATCTACGAAGGCTTTTGGAGTTTTCTGGGTACCGACTTTGACGATCCACTATATGATTATGTAGGTATCCTGGTCCATGATGCGAATGGGGTACGTATTGGTTCCGATTGGAATGGAAATGCACCGGGTGCTAACTTTTCCTTCCCCGTAACATGGGGAGGGGGTACGAGCATAAACGATATGACGGCCCGCCCAATTTACATTGAAATGTACGACATCGTTAGTGCCCCACCCGTTGGTTACAACACCAATGCGATCTATGACGATATTGCAAGTCAGGTTGCCGCCGGAGCAGAACTTTTGCTCACGGTACAATATGATCCTGCCAATGATGAGCCAGATTGTAGCACTTTACCCTTTGTCACACCGCCGCCGCCACCGGGTTGTGACCCATGCGGACCCGGTGATTACAGCCGCCTTGGTCAAATTATGATTACCGCCGCTCAGAGTCAACCTGGCCTCACGGCCCCTAATGGCGGGACAGCCAAAGCTACTAACGGTGCAGACATTATCTTGCCATACGACCATGACGGCAATGGTTTTGACACCTATGATGTGCTTGATTCAACCGTCGTCAACGGTCGCCAATGGCTGGCGCTCTTCCTCGGCGATGCAGGCAATCCGGTATGGGTCCCTGTCGATAAAGTAACGCCACTGACATCGTTGCCGGGTAATAATCCCATGCTTCAGAACCCATAGACCAACAAGACTAGAGCCGCTCAAACCATGAGCGGCTTTTTCGTCTACAGTTGCTCAAATTGAGGGACATGGGCAGGTTGTTCATCGCCCGTACTTTTGTACACTACAAAATCAGACATGAACATTCGTACAAGGATAATGTGTACCATGTTTGTCGCTGGCTCCTGAAATGTGACTTCCCACTCATCCGCAGCCACCATTTTCATGCCTGCAAGTTGATATGCCTTAATTCGCAAGTTCCCGGTTTCCTGCCGGAGGAACGTCTCAGCGGCCTGCGCCGGGTGTGGATAACTCACTCGCCCGCGATACAGATCAAGCACAATGTCGCCACGCTGATACGCTTGTATAACTTCATCTGCCCGATCATCAATCCACCCGTAGGCCAGTCCGTCGGGCAAAATCAATGCCGTTGGAGCAAAGCGATGTCCACCCAGATGTGTCGTTTGCCATGCAATGTTATGGAGTTTCCCGGAAACCTCCATGTAAAGTGCCAGCCCCAACCTGGCACAACACAAGTCGCGTTTGCCATTACAACACACTAGAAATAGGGGCTTATCATACGGAAGAAATTCCGTCTCTCCTCGCAGAATAGCATCAATATCCATCGACCGTAACGCTTCATAATCGTACACTGTCGTTTCAAAAAGCCGGGCGCGGGTGTCACTTGTGTCTGCAACAAACACATGAATCGCAGCGTTTGATGAGTTATGCTGCTTGATGAATTGAACTCGTGTATCAGGCAATGCGTCCAAATATGACTTGATATGTTCGAGCAGGTCACTATCCAGCAGTGCTTTGGCTCCCCATGGCTGGTTATACTCAATCAGCATCCACCGGCTGGCTTCGACGGCTGTCGCGGTAAGACTCTCGCCAGCTTCCTTTGAAGATGTCACACACCAGAGTTTATCAACCATAGATTTCTCTCACACGCGGCATTAATGTCTTTCGCGCAAACCAGATAGCGAAAATGGTGAGGGCAAAACCGGCAACGACATCAAGAAAGTAGTGCTGGTGGGTTAGCAAGGTGCTCCATGCATTGAGTACTGCCAGCATGGCGAACCAGAACCACTGGCGCGGCCAGCGCCGCGTCAGGAAGTAGAGCAGAATGGTCATATAGTAAACATGACTACTTGGGATTGCGTTATGGTTGCCGTAATCTCTATCATCATGCAAATACTCTTGCGTCCACTTATCAAAATCATCTTCCGGTTCAAAGGGCGCTTTGTACACATGAGCGGGGAATAGCGCCCAGATGGTAAATCCGATTGCCATCGCAAAAACCAGCGTAACGACGTATTGCATATACAACTCACGCGGCAGCAGCAGCGCCCCCACAAAAACCATTATCGTGATGCCAACCGCCCCGGCAAAGTAGATAATCGAAAATTCACCGATGAGCGGCATCACACTATCAATAATGTCAAGATCAACACGTGGTGTGTTGGTCCCGCTTCGATTGATAGGGAAATATAGTAACTGGAATGCGAACACCAGCAGGATAGTCGGTATACGTTGCGGACCTGTGGCAAAGGGGTCCCAGCGAGCAGGGGCAACCATTACGCGCATTTTGGCCCATAAAATGTGCAACATAGAATACTCCCGGGGAAATTAAGTAATGCGAAAAGCATCAATCAGTGCACAGCGGCGTAGTCTTGAGAAGGAGCGACAGGTCGTCAGTCCTTCTCCGGTTGGGCTGGCAATGGTGTATGAACAGTAGCCTTCGCCCTCGACACCCAATCCTGAGAAATTTGGTCCATTCTTCACGAAAATCGAGCAGTCCATGAGCCGGGCCATTTCCGTCATGTGATCGACATTTTTGCTGTGTATGACTGCTGTGTGGCGGTAACCGTGTTCGCTGCGCCATGCCAGATCAATCGCGCTGTGCACATCAGGCATGCGCACCACTGGCATAAGTGGCATCATTTGCTCGGTCCAGACCAGTGGATGGTCTGGCTCAACCTCAACAACAATTTGCCGCACTTCGGGACCAACTTTGATGCCAATTTCGCGCAGCAGCACGCTGGCATTTTGCCCGATGAATTCTTTGTGCATGTAGGCGGCCTGACCGGGGCCGTGATCTTCCCGGCAGACAATTCCCCACAACCGCCGGGCTTGCCATGAGGTCAACACATATCCACCATAAGCCGCCATCGCTTCAATAAGATCGCTGGCGACCCGGTCAACGGCAAACGTGCCTTTCTCTGTGGTACAGATAATGTTGTTATCGAATGATCCGCCGCGCACAACATCACGCCCGGCCTGTTCAATGTCGGCTGTCTCATCCACTACAGCGGGTGGATTGCCGGGACCAGCACAGATGGCACGTTTACCGGCTTTCATCGCCTCTTGAACGACGCCCGGCCCTCCCGTAACAACCAGCAGACGAATCTGGGCATGGCGCATCAATGCCTGTGCGCTTTCAATGGTTGGGTCGAGCACAGCACATAATAAGTTAGCCGGGCCACCCACACTCGTAATGGCCTGATTGAGCACCTGAATCGTGTAATTGCTGGCCTGCTTCGCGCCCGGATGCGCGTTGAACACGGCAGCATTTCCCGCACTGACCATACTGATGGCGTTGTTAATCACGGTGCTGGTAGGATTGGTACTGGGGATAATGCTGCCGATCACCCCGAATGGCGCATATTCGGTGATGGTCAGCCCGCCATCGCCGCTGAATGCCTCCGTCGTGAGGTATTCAGGGCCGGGCGTTAACATAGCGTTCATCCAGTTTTTGGTGATTTTGTCTTCGGCTCGTCCCATCCCTGTTTCAGCACGAGCAAGCTGCGCCAGAATCACAGCATGGTCAACACCTGCGTGTCGCATGGCATCCACCATCTTGTTGCGCATGCTTAAGGGCAATTCCTGTAACTCAAGAAAGGCTGTTCGGGCTGCTGCAATCGCATCATCAAGCGTGTAAAACAATCCACTGCCCGGCTCCGTACCAAGTTGGCGTAAATATGAGGGAGAAGGCTCTTCAGCAGGCAGTGGTAACCCGTTTATTGGGGTGCGCCCGACGGGTTTGTACTCGGTGGTGATGTCGCGCATAACGCGGTTAACGATGTTTTCAATTTCGCTATCACTGAGTGGTGATAAAGAACTCATACAGCCCCCTTTTTTGGGTTAAACCTATCCCATTCCAACTACCGGCGCAAGTTTTATTCCACAGGCCGCTTGAAGAAAATGCGAAAGCCGCTGCTCCCCTCATCAAAGCCGCCCACTGCTGATACCATCTCCCAGCCCTCAGTACCTAACCGGGCGATTGCAGTATCGCGGTCTCCGAAGCTCTCGCGCCGTGTGCCCTGATGGGTTGTGTAGAAAAGAATATATTGGTCATGAAGTACGCCAGTGGCAATGTCCTGGCGTAGTTCACAATATTCCCATTGCATTAAACACCCCTTAGTTCCCGCCAGTTCGTCACGATGATTAGCAGCGCCACCCCAACGACCACCGCCGAAAGCAGTTCCCAGAAAAATTCATAAATTAGCACAAAACTTGTCATCACTGCCAGAATAACGCTTATGCTGAGCAACAATTCCTGTAACCGGCGGCGTAGGGAAGCCTCGATAACGCCGAAGCCCAGCATAAGCGCGGCGGTGCCAATAAAAAACTGTGCCGGTTCCAGAAAAAGCAGTAATGCAAATCCAATCAACAGTAAACCCGCACTGAGCGCCGACCAGCTTTCAAGCAGCGTGTTCTGGTTAATTTCGTCGGGAGTCTGTGGTGTATACTTCTGTGTTACGTGTGCCTGCGGATCGCCGATGTAGCCAGCCCGCACATCCTCCAGATAAACCCGTGTCGCTTCCAATGTGTCTTTTAAGATTGTTTCCCGCTCATACAACTGGTTCAGCTTAAACTCGTATTCTTCCAGACGA
>JAKEEQ010000172.1 GCA_022616515.1 Chloroflexota bacterium
AGGTAAGCCTTCAAGCTATGCAATATCGGCGTTTTGTCACCTACTCCGAATTTCACCCAGGCACTTGCCCCGAAATCTTCGCCATACCATTGTAGTAATCTTGGGAGACTTACGGTTGTTTGGTGAGGAACAATCTCAACATGCTGGTTCAAGAAATTTCGTGTTGCTAAATCAAGCTGGACATCAATTTTCTCGGCATCAAAGAAATTCACTGGCGGACAGGACACGGCTCCACAAACTAACGCAAAATGAATCCGATAGTCTATTTGCTCTAGTGCAAAACGCCGTCGTGGGTCGTTGTTGCCGAATTGCGGGCCGAATGAAGGGATGTCCGGCGTTGGCACGCAAGATGCCATGTTCGATGTCATCCAGATTGAATGGATACCCCCCGACACTATAGGCAGCGTGGCGGAAAAACCCAATCATCTCAGTGACGCTCCGCCGAATACCGTAGTGAATAATGGCATCAATGACTAAAGCGTTGTACAGGTTCAGCCAAAAAGCTAGTTTGCGTTCATGCGTGTCCAGGGACTGTAAATCAAAAGGCGCTAAGTGTGCCGTCAGTTGGCGGTAGTCTCGATAGACATCACTGTTTTTCAGGTAAGCGTAATCGACTTTGCCGGTGCTTGTGTCGATGGCTGCACTGTGAATCTGAGCCGTGCGCTTTTTCAACTCAATATCCAGGGCTTGCGTATTGGGCTGTCGGTCAGAAGGGGATAGCTCGTTCAGTGGCTCCACCTTAATAGCCAGAAATGTGTCCAATAGCTTTTGCGGAAAGGTGCGATAATCAGGCATTAAGGCTCAGCCCATATCCATCGCGGCAAGCGCCACCAAAGCTCATAAGTTGCCCCTGCAATTCCTAAAACCAGCCCATAGACGAAGTGCGCTAGCGCCAAGATGCTGATGTTGGCATCGACGGCAATCATCGGGGGAGCCAGAATTGGCAGAACGATAAAGGTAGAAACGAGCCATACACCCATTCCATACAGCAATCCAGCAACGATCCAGATAGGGCGTGGGAGGCGGGGCATAAACCAAGCAAACACAGCGCCAAAAGTGCCGCCTGTGACGAGATGGACAAGGGTTCCCACAATTATTGGCATGAGACCCTCCGCAGCGTCAGGCCCATAGACGATTGTAGCAATCAAACGCGCCGCGGTAAATATATCGCGCTGATTGACAACTAAGATTGCCAGAACGACGAGCATGATACTGAATGAACCCGCGATCCCCGCGATCAGGCCAGCATAGACGGGTATTTCTGTTTCATAATTATCCGGGAGCGCCGCACCTTCGTGTGAATGATCCATTGTTATTTCCATCCAAGTTTTGCAAGCCTATCATCGCTACTGTTAGTGTAACCGGGCTGTCAGCGTATGGCTGTTGGTAAAGCAACAGTTGATGGGTGGTTTTGTGTTCCATACCTCTGACACTTTGCAGCAACACCTACTACGAATGTCGCCGTAGCTTAATCAGATGATTGACTCCACAGCCCTGACCCCGCGTTGAGAAAGCGTCCTCGGTGAACGAATCTTGCCCTGCCCATCTGTCGAGAATACGACAGCGACATAACGATGCTGTTGTTGTGCCAACAGACAAGCAATCAGCTTTGCGCTTCAATAAAACTAATCCTATTCAAGCGTTGTGAAGGCAACACCGATGTTTCGCATGAGAAGACAACAGCAGCACGATTGGCTCAAGGCGATTTTGTGCAGCGCCGCTGAAGCTATTTTCGTAACCAATTCTGATTGGACAATTACCATTGCCAATGACAGCGCCCAGGCTGTGTTCGGTCTGAAAGAGAAAGACTTTATCGGCCTCAAACTCACAGACTTCTTGGGTAAATGGATAGACACCCAATCTTGGTTAGACCAGCAAGAAATTACGGGTGAAATCGAAATTGATGAGGCTTTTTTCAAATACTCGGTTGCGTTCATTACTGAGGACAAGCAGGAAGGCTATGTTTGCATTCTCACAGATATTACTGCGTTGAAGCGATTGGATGCCCTGAAAACCCAAATGATACGCATGGCATCGCATGATTTACGCTCCCCAATTACGTCGCTGCGTCTGCAATATTATATACTCAAAAAACAAATTACGACGATGTCCGGCCAAGAACATCTGGAACGGCTGCGCGGCTGCATTGATAATTTACAGAAAATGGTGGATAAATTGCTGGATATTGACTGGATTGAGCAACAAGCTAGGGGAAGTCAGGCTGCATTCTCTATCGGGTCATTAGTGGAATCCACAATCTCGGTGCTAATGTTGGATGCCGAGTTTAAACAGCAACACATCATGGTAGCGATTGCGCCCGGTCTCCCTTTTATCTGTGGCGACCCGATACGCCTTCAAGAAGCATTCCGCAATCTGCTCACTAACGCAATTAAATATACACCCAACACTGGCAAGATCGAGATTAGCGCTCACTACGACAATACCAACGTCTATGTAAGTGCGCGCGATTCCGGGATTGGAATCGCTGAGGATGACCTCGACAAGATTTTCCAAGCTCAGTTTCGGGCCAAGAACGTCAGCCACATTGAAGGAAGGGGTATTGGCCTGAGTCTGGCGAAAGCGATTGTTGAAGATCACGGAGGGCAGATTTGGGTTGAAAGCAAGCTAGGAGAAGGCAGTGTTTTTGGTTTTTCGCTGCCTATCAACCAGACTTGTATTGCAACGCGATAAGACTAGAGCTAAAATTAGCACCCTAGTTATTCAAGCGTCTGCTCCGCAGTCGAAATCGCCGTTTCGCGCCCCCAGAAACCAATGTATCCTGCAAAATGTGCATAGTCTCCATCTGCATGGGGATAAATCCAGGCAACATTGTTCGCTCGAATTCCCGGCACATCCAGATTATACCAATTTCCAATTCCCCGATACGGACACTTCCAGGTGCGCTCCGACTGCTTGAGATACTTCATGTTTACTTGATTGGGATGAAAATACCAATGCTCACCTTCTACAAGAACTGGATAGGCTGCCAGTTCGGACGAGGCTAGTAGCGTCTGTTGGTCGTTTTTGGCTCGTATCACGAAGGCCATTTTGCGCTTCTCCTAAAAACTCTTTGACGGAATTTACTCCTTTTTCGCGTACTGTGCTGTATCCGGGAAAGTACGGGCGAAATCCGCGACTGCCTGGGGCCCATTGCGGCGTAGGCCGTCATAGAAGGCGGCACGATCTACGTCACGGAAATCCAGTCGCTCCACGCGGAAGGGAGCCAGTCGTTCCCGGTTTTTGCGCTGTTCTTGGACTTCCAGCAGATATTCCACCATGCGTACCACACTGTCGGTAGCTGTCCAGTCGGCTTTATACACAATAGTTCCGGCGCGGCTGAAAATCCACGTCATATTGGGGAAGCCTCCGTAATGCCGGTGGCACCCTCCATCCAGTGTATCAACGAGTATCGGGCGCGTGACACCCAGAATATCGCGCAAGGCACGCGCCTGTTGAAACTTTTGCCGCATGGAACGATGCGCGGGATAGTGTTCAGCCGGATGCGCTTCATGGGTATAGAGGAAAATGGAGCCAATGCCTTGCGACGCAAAGCGTTCGGCGGCAGCATTCATACTCTGAGATGCCATGCCGCAGTACGGTCAGGTAAAACTGCCGAACTCGACAATCAGGTAGTTATGCTGCTTCCACAAGGCACTGAGACGGGTTTCTTGCTCATCCAGTGTCCACAGCGGGAAATCTGGCGCATCAGAACCAATTTTGGGGCTGGAATCCCACCGCATCCACTGTTCAAAATTTTGGGACGCGAAGACATCATAGTTATACTTGGCAATCAGGTCGTCCGACATGAGCATCCATCCTTTGTGTGTTGTTTATTCGGTTCAAACTGTTCAGCGACAAAATTCCGCCTCAAATGACACGGGTTAGGATTTCTCGACAGTTTGCGGGTGTCATTAATCAGGATAACCCATATTTGATGATTTTGCTGTTTGCATGTTATTCCGTCTGCAAGGTCAATAGATAAGCGACAATACTGTAAATCTCATCCTCGCTATATATTTCCGCCCAGTTGCGTGGCATCAACATATCGGGAAATCCTTCAATGACATAGGCACTGGGATTGGTGATGGACTGATAAAGATATTGAGCAGCATTCAAACTCGCAATACGGGTCTCAGCACGCATCCCCACGTTGAGTAAACCCGGTCCAATGAGACGAGCTTCACTATCGACACGATGACAAGTTGCACAGGCAAAGGAAGCAGCAGGCTGAAACCTATTGAATAATTCCTGTCCCTGAACCACATCTCCGGCGGCGGCACGTTCTGCGGCATCCGCCGGGGCATCGGCACTTCCGCTAGCTGTTGCGGTCTCAGTTGGCATTGCGGTAAAAGTCTGAGTCGGTAAAGCAGTCTTTGTGGGAGTTGCCGTATCTGTGGCCGTGGGGGTTGCGGTTGCTGTATGGGTTGCTGTGGCAGTTGGTGTTGGCGAAGCGAAAACCTCAGTATAAGCCTGTCCGACAATTGCAGTGGCAGTGTTACGGGCAGAGTTAAGCATGGCATCCGCCTGATAACGCGGCATAGCGACAGCCCCACAACCAGCAGCGAGCCAGAGCAGACTCACAATCAACAGATAGTACCAACGCATAGATTTCCCTTATCGTTGATGGATGGCTTTATCTCACCAGCATAATCAAAAATCGCCTGCCCTACTGTTGTTATAACAACAGCCAGCGCAGTTTTATTTCTTTAGACTGGAGTTGACCAGTATAAAAAAAGGATATGCGTCATGGGAAATACAGTTTCACGGAGAAAGTTCTTGCAAGGTCTGGGCGGTAGCATTGGTGTCGCTATGTTAGCCAATATGGGTTTACCCGCCGTCCTCGCCCAAGAGAATCGCTTGCGTGGTGATATTCAGCAAGATTTCGGCGCAGGCTTCACCCCTGATGTCGAACTGCTGTGCGGCGATGTCACAGGCTTTCAATTAGAAAGTGACCAATGGGAAGGGGCTTTTGGTTCGGTGACATTCCAGATGCACCGTGCGCTGTATAACGGTGAAGCGGCCTACTATATTCGCACTGATGCATCTGACCAAGCCTTCGCCGATGCGAATAAATTAGTCTTTGTGCCCCTACTCAATGCTGCCTTAGCCGCCGCAGGCGCTACCAGCCACCTTTACACCTTTGAGAATGGCGTAGAAGAACAATTTCCCGTCATTAGTTCGATTCCAAGTGACGAAGCCTACAGCCCGGCATGGCAGGTACATCGTGTAACATTTAGCGGCACAGCCAGCCTGCTGGATAGCGAGTCGGCGATTCGTGACGCTGAGGCTGCGGGTGATGTGAGCGTCGAGGCGCTGCCACTCGTTCTCAATCATCCCTTGGTGAAGTGGCCCGGTGGCGAACTGCCTGTTGATACCGAACTTGTGACGTATTTAGGCACAGGGCCGCTGATTAGCGCACCGAATACGGAACGGATGCGCGTCACGTTCAAACTGCATCAATGCTATCCCGGCAGTCGTTACATTATCACCGATACCTCCGCCGCGCCGATGGCTCCGATGATGGGCATTGCGCCCTCGCCCGTCACTGATGCTTTGCGCGGGGTCGGCGCAACCGATGAAATCTGGGTTTTTGGCAATGGGATTGCGGGCAGCGGTGTGATGGGCTTCCAACCGGCGGTTTTTGACCATGAAGCGACCAACGCGGTCTGGAGTCCCTTCTGGGATCATTTCACCGCGGTATGGGCTGACCCGGCGGCGGCTGTGGTTGTCACCAGCAGCGACCAACTGCGACAACTCATCGACTCAGGCGCTTTGGAGATTTTCCATGGAACCCCGGATACCCATCCAACCGGTTTCATTGTCAACTGCCCTGTGCCGCTTCGCGCCGCGAATACCTTCCATTTGACGGCTCGTTAATCTTGGTTTTGCTGATGCGACAGGCAGAGCGCAAAGCATCCCTGTCGCATTCTGTATTATTCAAGGAGTTCAAAGCCTTCATCGTGCAAGAGTTTTTCCATGTGCGGCACATCCACGACGAGATAACGACCCGTCCCGCCCAAGATCTCCGCTTGGCGCAAACGATTGATGAGTGAGCTAACGGTGCTGCGGTTCAGACCTGTCATATCCGCAATATCCTGTTGGGTGATGGCTTGGTTCAAAACGAAATAGGAACCGCTTTGACAGCACATGGTACGAGCAAGTGAGAGGAGCGTTCCCAACAACCGTGACTTGGCCTCAGT
The DNA here is from genome assembly GCA_022616515.1 of Chloroflexota bacterium. Taxonomy (GTDB): domain Bacteria; phylum Chloroflexota; class Anaerolineae; order Aggregatilineales; family J027; genus JAKEEQ01. Next base: position 6,201 of record JAKEEQ010000172.1, read on the forward strand.
CCTTTGTAGCGCGTGCAAACGGGCAAATAGGCGGCGCTTAGAGTCGGACAAATGGCGAATGAAATTGATGGCAATTTGGGGATAGCGATGGATAAGGGCATACAGTTCTTCCTCGCGCAGTATGTAAGCTGAAGCCTCAGTCATCGCTTGGGCTTGCCCAATCCGAAACCGATAATCTCCAAGAAACATTTCGCCAAAAATATCGCCTTCTTCGCAAATGTCGAGAATTTTGTAGTCACCATTTGGGGCGATGTAACCAACTCGAACAAGTCCCTCTACCAGCAAGAAGAGGCAAGTTGCAGTTTGTTTTGCATGAAAGATATTCTGTCCAGCCTGATAGTCTCGGTTGCGTAATTGGGGCAGGATATGCTGGACTTCAACCGAGGACAAACCATTAAATAAGATATGGTTGCGAAGGACGTTGACCGTGTTCACAGACCACCTCCTGTGTATCGTTCTTTTTATACGGTAGCCAGGAGTTCTTACAGCTAAATTACCTGAGACGAGCAGTGAGAATGATGAACCTGTTGAGGCAGAAGATAAAAAAGGGAGAATTATCTCAGATGAATACGAAATTGATGAAGTATTTTGTGCTGCTCCTGCTAACATTTGTTGGCCTTGTCTTGTGGTCTGCATGGTCTAACTTTGCTCAGGACACAAGCCAGGACAATTGCCTGCCGCGGGGCTTTGCGTCGCAATGGTCGAATACCGATTTTTGCAATAGCTCAGTCAATCTGGATGAGATTATTTCGGGGGGTCCGCCCAAAGACGGTATCCCAGCCATCACCGACCCCGTTATGGAAAGTGTTAAAGCGGCTTCGACGTGGTTAGTGGAACAATCTCCTGTGATTGTGGTCGAGATTGAAGGCGAAGCGCGGGCTTATCCGCAAGCCTTACTGATCTGGCATGAAATTGCCAATGATGTGGTGGCTGATGTCCCTGTTGCTATCACTTTTTGTCCTTTGTGCAACAGCAGTATTGTCTTTGACCGCCGCGTAAATGACACAGTGTTAGAGTTCGGTGTATCAGGAGTTTTACGCAACAGCGATATGGTGATGTTTGACCGCCAGACTGAAAGCTGGTGGCAGCAGTTCACGGGTGAGGGCATTGTCGGAACCTATAACGGCACAATCCTAGAAATCTTGCCTTCACAAGTTCTTGGCTTTGGACAATTTGCCGAGCGTTATCCCGATGGTTTGGTAATGAGCCGAGATACTGGCTATGGTCGCAGTTACGGCACAAATCCCTATACAAACTATGACCAAAGCAGCAGTCCTTTTCTTTTCTCAGGCGAAATTGACCCCCGCCTGCCTGCTACGGAGCGTGTTCTGGCGGGGACGCTGGATGGAGTCTCGATGGCTTATCCATTCTCCATGCTCACCGAGCAAATCGTTATCAACGATATACTTGCCGAAACCCCTGTTGTGGTTTTCTGGCAGCCAGGTGTCGCCAGTTCACTAGACCGCAGTTCGATTGATGAGTCGCGGGACATTGGCACCGCAGCCCTCTATGAACGCAGGTTGGAAGATGGTCGAGTTCTAGAATTTGTTTGGAATTCAGACACTCAAGCACTCACCGACCTCCAAACCGGTAGTCAATGGAATCTTTTCGGCGAAGCTATCCAAGGTGAATTGACAGGAACAGAACTGAGGCAGGGACTATTAGCGCCGCACTTCTGGTTTGCATGGGCGGCCTTTCAGCCGGATACCGCCATCTATACGCATGAATAAAACTCACATATTGGAGTTTCGATGTCGAAATCTCGGCAAGCTGCCCGCAAAGCAGCCCAAAGTAAAGCAGTGCAGCAGCAGCGCAGAGTAAGAATTGGGGCGCTAGCCATATTAGCACTACTAGTGCTTGGTGTTGTCGCCTATGCTTATTTTGGGAATACTGCCCCAGAGCAATCCCTTGAACGCTTGGAGCTAGACCCCATATTGGGCAATCCAGACGCTCCCATCAGCATCGTTGAATATGGTGCTTATGGCTGTACAGCCTGTCGTGCTTGGCATGGCGCGGGAATTGTTGAGCAAATTTTGCTGGAATTTCCCAATCAAGTGAAATTCATTTACCGCGATATGCCTATTATTTTGCCCGCATGGTCACAAGAGATAGCCGAAGTCGCCCAATGTGCGCTTGACCAGAGCAATGAGTCTTTCTGGTTGCTGCACGATGCCCTCTTTAGCCAAACCATACAGGGTAGGACAAGTCAAGCAGAGGCAGTCCAGCTTGGGGCGAATCTGGGCTTGGATGCGGAGGCATTACGAACCTGTGCTGATGGCAATACCCATTACAACACCGTGATTTATGATATGAACCGCTCTGAAGCACGAGGCATTCGTGGAACACCGACATGGTTTGTGAATGGACAGCAGCTTTTCAATGCTAGCCCTGATATTTTGCGGGAGGCTATCCAATCTGAGTTGTCCCGATTAGGTTTATAGTGTGCTTCGGCTTGTTCAATGGCATCCTAGCAGAATTGGTAGTAGTTGACAGGCTTTTTCGTAGTGCTGGCACTGAATAATACTCTAAACCCTAACCGACAAGGTGAGTAAATCCTGCTGGAGAGCTATTGTGTACCTATGGTCTTTGCACCATCCATGCTGAATCAAACTCTCGTAGTTCCTTTGCGGAGCAAATGTCTGGCTTCTGAGCGAAATACTGGGGCTTTCAATACACTATTTGCAGGCGGATACTAATGCCGGCGCACAGACGCGCTGTGCGCCATAGCTCTCTATAGCGATTAAATGTGAGGGCATGGGAGACCTTTCTCTCGGCATCTATCAACTCACACGCCCCGTCGCGCTAGCTACTTGGTACCACGCACCGATGCCCTTTAAAAGCCAAACAGCAGGCGCTATTTCTGCTGTCAATTTTTTCTGTTATGGCTCCAAAACCTATCAAACCGATAAAACTGGTCAGACTGATCACTCATCAGGCACTTGTACATTATATGAACTATAGATTTCGCCTGCCTTCGTCAGGATTCTGTCAATGAGTCGATGGCGGTGGTGCCGATCTAAATCTGGCGCACCCTGCGCTATTCATGCTGCTTACGCCACCCGTAGGGGGTCAGGCCCCGCGGCTTGTACACATTCAATACTTGAATCACAAGCAACACCAGTAGGCCAACCCCGGGGTGGAAGAGGTCGCCCCCAAGTCCGCCAACGAGGTCGGCAGCATCCGCCTCTTGCGCGATGTCTGCCAAGGAACTCACATCCGGCATGTGCAGCAGCAAAACGACGGTGGCAAGCGCATGGTTAGCACGAGTGAGATCATGACCCAGTAGTGCCGGAACAAACCCCACTTGGTACCCAAGGACATGACAAGCCCGGTCAGCAGCGAGGCGAGTGCCAACGGGACAATGGCGAACCAACCGATCAATTCCATCGCGATCCATGCGGCACGCACCGTCTGAACCTCTTGGCTGCTCACAGCGGAGATGCCGAGGACGAGGTAAGCGATGACCACACCGATCCAGCCCACCGAGCAGGTAAGATGTACGCTGAGCGCGAACTTGCGAATGCCGGGTGTCATGGTCATGGCTGTTGCACCTCTTGTTCGATGGGTGGTGTCTGACCACCAGCATCATTGGCTTCTGTGACGCTGACGGGCGGAATGTGGCGACTGGGACCGTGTCCACCACCGAGGCCGGTGACGAGCACGACGACAACCAGCAGAACCAAGACAAGGGCGATAATTCCAAACCTCTTCACCCAGCGTGGCGTGCTGTAGGTCGATCCGTGGTCGGGACCCGTGTCGGTGTCAATGTCGGAAGGGTAACTATCCATATATGTATATGTGTCCTTTCTCGTTAGTCAGAACCAGATCCACGATGCCCAAAAACTTGTCGGGCGTGGCGTTCATTGATGTCCGCCCTTATCGGCTAGACGAACAGTACGCGCTCTTTGAGGTCTCTGGATACGCTTATTGGCTCTGTAGTCGTGTCTAGCAAGGCCGAAATCCTTGATTTTGAGACTTTCTCTTGTCCTGTCACGGTGTAGCGCCTGCCGCCTGCCGCTCATGTGTTCTGCGAGAGTGCCTGCGCCGCCACAGCCAGACCCCCACCATCTGTCCAACGAAGACCGCGATGACGCTGAGGACGAGCAGGAGCGTAAAGGGGGATGTCGTCCGCAGCAAGGCACCATAGAAGAACGCATGAAGGATGACCAGCGTGAACAAGGCGTAGTTCAGGCGCTGGAGGGTCTTCCAGGGCCCGGCTTTGAGCTTCCGCAGGGCGAAGTCGGTGGAAATAGCGAGCAAGCCCACCACGATCACGGTGGCGGCAAGCCCGGTCCAGTTCCCCATACCAAACGTATTGGTCAACGGGCTACCATCGGGGGCGATGAAGTAGGTGAGCATCCCACTGATCTGTCCACCGCTGTGCATCAGCAATCCGTAGATCACATGGACGATGCTGAAGATAGCTGCCCATGTCCCTACATCACGGGTCAGATAGCTGGAGATGGGAGTCCGCCTGCGAAGCATGAGGTTAGCTGGCCCGATCAGGAGTGTGAGCGCGAG
>JAKEEQ010000173.1 GCA_022616515.1 Chloroflexota bacterium
CCAGCAGTGTATAACCCGAACTGGTCTGCGTCTGATCGTGAATGACGACGCCAGTGCCGCCCTGTGCCAAGACGACCCCGGCAATCAATGCGAATAGAAGTGCAACAAAAACCCATTTTTTCATAGTCCAGTACTGCTCCTCATGCAGCGATGATACCGCTGTTCATTATACATCCGACAACCTAACATCCCACCCTTCTTCCGAGTGCGCTACTTTTGAAGCAAGTTTTTATAAATAAAGCGGACAGGATAATGCAATTTAACTTATAAATGTGGATTATGATTGGTGTGGGACGCGGTGTACCGCGCCCCTCCGGCAAGTGGTTTGCGGAGGGGTCGGGTATACCCGATCCCGATTCACCCATAACCCGCACTATTTTGTTAAAACACAATCCCGTCCCTACAGAAATAAACGAAACTGTTTGTTCGTATGACGAAATCAAAGGACTCCCCATGCCCATAACCCTTTACCTCAACACCACCGGCTCCACATTCACCACCAACATCACCGCCTATCTGCTACAGGCAGACTGGCAGCTAGGCCGCGAACACCCAGACGCCTTCATGCCCACTGATGGCAAAGCCCGTTTCGTCATGAACAACGCCGACCAGCGCTTCTCGCCGGAAGATGACAGCAGCCCGCTCTTTGGAATGCTGCAAGGCAACCGCATCCGCGTGGTGCTGGACGGCACAACCATCATGTGGCAGGGCTGGATTGAAGCCGTTGAGGTCGATGTTGATAGCGGAAAACGCGCGGTGTTAATTTGCGATCAGGGAATGGGACGCCTGCGCCATATGCCAGCCGGGCTGCCTGTCCAACTCAATCAACGCGCCAACACCATCATCGACATGGCCCTGACGCGCCTCATCGCCGCCCCAACCCTGTTTGATAACTGGTCGCTCGGCATCAAAGGGTTACTCGGCGTGGATTCTTATCTGTACAATCCCGGCGACCAGTTCAATGATGAGGATGGGCGCAGTGTGTTTCCCTATGTGGGCGATACCTGGGATTCTTCCACCGCCGTTTATGATGTCATCCGCGAACTGGTGCAGTCCGAGCACGGCGTTTTCTGGCAGGATAGACAGGGGCGCTTTCAATTCCGCAACCGCCACTACTGGACGCTTCAGGATACGGCTGCGATGACCATTGCTGTCGATACAGATACGGTTTCGGCGGAATACGATTACGGGCGCACGATAGCCAATGTGGTGCGCGTGGCGGCTTATCCGCGCCAGATTGAGGAAAATTTCGCTGTCATCTGGCAGACGATTGAGCCGCTGCGCATTGGGGGCAATACGGCTCAGACCGTCACCGCGCGACTGCATGACGAGGGCGGTTTGCCGGTTGGGGCGCTGGATTATGGCGTACCGATTCCGCATGTTGATTTCACGGCCACCGATGACAACGGCGAGGATATAACGGCTTCGGTCGGCGTGGCGATTGCGCTTGAGGGTCAGGCAGCCCGTATCACCTTCACCAACAGCAGCGCTAAAGCCGCCAACATCACGCTGCAACTGCACGGGCAAACCATTTCACGGAATGATGCGGTCGTGTTCGAGGTCAGCAATCCGCAGAGTGTGGTGGATTATGGGCCGCGCCGCGCCGACTTTGACCTGCCTGCCCTCAGTCAATTGGGCGAGGTGGAAGATTTCGCCCGCTGGTATCTCTACGAAAATGGACAGCCACAGGGCCAGCTTCGCGCCTTCACCTTCATCAACCGCGATGCAACAGCGCTGACCCGTATGCAACTGGCGACGTTTGGCACGCGCATCGAAATCAACGCCAGCCAACCCGACCACAACCGCGATTATTTCGTCGTCGGCGAGCAGTATCACTGGACACCGCAGGAAGGCTTGCGCGGGACGTATCCGCTGCGCCCCGCCAACATTGTGGATTATTGGGAACTCGGTGAGTCGCAGTTGAATGAGGATACGCGGCTGGGGTATTAAACCCCACCCCCTAACCCCCTCCCCCGCTCGTTCCTCACAGGAGAGGGGGAACAAGGGGGTGAGGTAACGTGGGCGTGTTGGCGTCAGGACCTCCCCTCTCCTACCAGGTCGCCCTGCGACTGCCTGTGGGAGAGGGGTCGGGGTGAGGGGGTGAGGGGAGATACGGAGGGGTAGACCAACACTCATTCAACAAAACGCAATAATCAAAAGGAAAAACCACATGTCTGAATTGCTCTCAACGGGTTTGATTGCCACGTTGGGCGGGGTGGCGGTAGTGGTGGCGCTGGCTTTTCGCCATCTCGTCGATACCATCGTCCAGCTTAACCGCGAACTGCGTGAGGCCATTGATGAACGGGCCAAGCTCTATGATAAAATCAGCCAGCTTGAAATGCACATCATCCGCCTCGAAGCACAGCTTGCCGTCCAGACCGCCGAAATCGAAGCTCTGCGCAAACAGATTGCCGACAGCCAGCTCATCAAGGAATTCTGATGGGTACAGAGTAGACTCAGTTGTCCGTAGGCCACATGAAGGACGTGCCGTTGCACGTCCCTACCCACCCCGGGATTGTTCGTAGGGACGCCCCGTTGGGCGTCCGCTGGTTGACATATCCGACCTGCCCAATTTGACCTGACAGGTTCTGGTGGTGGGATACTATGGCTTCAGGAATCATGCCGTTTAGCGTATAATGGGGCGAACAGAGTAAGGACAATCTCATGACCTTATCAGAAGTTTTACGGGCCGCTCAACAATTGAGTATTCAAGAGCGCAAAGAACTGGTCAAACGACTGGTGGATACCCTTGATTTACCAGCGATTGTCCCACAAAAACGCCGCTTGTCTGAATTACGTGGTCTGGGAAAAGAATTGTGGCAAGGTGTTGACGCTCAGGAGTATGTCAATCAACTCCGTGATGAGTGGGACAATAATTCGTGAGAGTTCAAGATGCCCTCAAAGATATTGAGCGTATCTATGTTGAAGCTGCTCCGCTCATCTACTATATCGAAGAAAATACGGCACATCTCGACAAAATGGTAGCCGTTATTCAGGCAATAGAGAGCGGCAGTTTGGAGGCAATTAGTTCTGTTATCACACTCACTGAGGTCCTGATTCATCCGATAAGAGAAAATGATGAATATCTGGAGCAACAATACCGTGATATTCTCACGAACAACGATCAATTCAAGTTGATGTCTGTTAGCCCTACTATCGCTGAATCTGCTGCGAGACTTCGCGTTTCGTACAACTTGCGCACACCTGACGCCTTGCATGTGGCAACGGCATTAGATGCCGATTGTGATGCGTTTTTGTCGAATGATTTAGGACTGAAGCGTGTTACAGAACTCAAGGTGATTCTTTTAGATGGACTTGAACGCTAATGTGTAGTCACCCTTTGAGACCCCGTTAATATTTGACAGGGGAGACACAGAGCGGGTAAATATCCCGCCCATTGTACAGGTCCATCAAACCCTCCGCACGCCTATAATATGCAAAAACCACAGGAGCCTGTTATGGACATCACCCGTATGCGCAAGCCGCGCTGTTATCTGCTGTATGCCGTCGCCCCGGAAGATATGCCCGCCAGTGACGCGAACCAACTCATCAACCAGATTTGCGGCGATCATGACCTACCGCTGACCGTCTACCACGACCATTTTATCGGGCAGCCGGGCGGACTAGTGATTTTCTACGCCGAAACGGACGAGGAACGTGAGGCGCTGCAAACCGGGCTTGAAGCGTATCTGGCAGAATGGACCTATGCGCTGCACCCGCTGATCTTCTCGTACAGTCCGGCGGCTTTCGATGAGCAAATCGCCTTCACCCTGAGCGCCTACCGTGACAGTAATTGGGATGCCCTGCGCCGGGATAAACGCCCCGCCTATGGCAATCCGCGTGAAGAAGCGGAGACAGCACGGGAGTCTTAAGTTACTGCGGTGTGCTGCTTATACCCCCTCTGTGTCTCCCCCGCAAACGGTTGAAGGGCGGACAGTTTTCAGGAAAGGCAGGCGAACGGCATGATATCCAATTGCTGGAAACTCCATCCATCAGGCAACGGACGTCATCTATGGCGTCCCTACGATTACTGGCAAGTTCTGTAGGGACGGGATATATCCCGTCCGCCGCGCCACGTGTGCCAAACCGTTGGTTAGAACATTGTTGTGGCTGCACCTGTTCCCTCCTCATTTCTCCCCATGAATGGGGAGAAGTCGCGCTAGCGACAGAGGGGGTTTCACATTTGCGTATGAGCTTAATTATCGACGCAATCAATTTCACGCGCAAATGCCTATTTCTGTAAGAAAAGTTATCACGTGAAATAAATCTTAATTTTCAATCTACTTTAATTTACTTTTTGGGGTGTTTCTGTTAAATTTGAGGCAGCAGCAGTAAATTGGTTAGTGGTGACTATTGACTGGTGAGAACATGTCGGACAGCGTTGGATGCTGTCCCTACGATTAGCCATGACGCCCGTAGGGACACCATAAATGGCGTCTGCCAACTAGACTACCGCATCAGTCAAAGCGTTACTACCACCATTAGTTGGGGATAGAAATTATGCCAGTTAATATTCAGTGGGATAACGCCGACAAGACGATTATCCGGTTCGAATTTGTTGACCCCTGGACATGGAAAGAGTTCTATGGGGCCATTCGCGAATCGGAACCTATGCATAATGAAGTCGATCATATGGTTTTCTGGTTGTATGACATCAACCAGATGAGGAAAGTGCCGCCCAATTCGCTTGGCGGCGGCAAACAGGTCACCAATTTGCGCTACGAAAACACCTGCCACGATCACGTCATTGTGGGGGCCAATTCTATCATCCGCACCCTCGGCAACACCTTTAACCGGGTGTACAGCCGCCTGTACGACATGAACATCCACTTTGCCGAATCGCTTGAAGAAGGCCGTGCGAAGGCTCATGAATTTCTGGAAAAAGCCGAAGCCGAGCGCCAGTCCAGGTCAGGTTAAGTTAAGTTGTTGGCGTAACCACGCCATCCGGTCCTTACGCGCATCTTCATTCAATCCATGCCCCGCCTCGTACCATTCGAGGCGTTTGGGGTCTTGCGCTGCCGCAAAAAAATCCTCGGCCCGTTCCACCGGCACATGAAAGTCATCTGTTGCGAACTGAAAGAACAGCGGGGCCGGAGCCAATGTTGCCACACGATGAATCGGGTCATATTGTGCCATGCGCTCAATATACTTGTCGCGGGCGTCGCCTTCCAGCGGCGGGTAATACAAATACCACTCGTGAAAACGTGGCGTTCCCGCCATCAGCACATAATGCGTCGGGCGCGGATCGATACTGCCGACCACCACACCATACATTGCCCCAAAATCGTGCCCCACATAGGCGAACCGGCGGGCGTCAATATCCACATCATCCAGCAAAATGTCCATCGCTGTGCGCAGTTCAACCACCTGTTGCAGGCTGTTATCCTCGTCTTCGGCCTGCGTGCGCTTCAGGAAAAAATCGCGATCCGACCATAGCGTTTCCATCAGCAGCGACGCCGCACCATAACTCGCCATTTCCAGCGCCTCATCATAAAACTGGGTGCGGTTGGAATCCATCGATTCAGGTTCATACCAGTGCACGTATAAAATGGCCGGGTACGGGCCGGGCGCGGTGGGTTTAATTAACTGCGCACAGCGCCGTACCCCGCCGGGGCTGGTGAAAATAAAGGTGCGCACACTGGCATCATCCAGTTGGCGGGTACTCACCTCACGGATTTCATCGGTCATAACCACCTCAAACCATTCTGCCCTCACCCCCGGCCCCTCTCCGGCGAGGTCGCCCTGCGACCACCTGTGGGAGAGGGGAGGTTCTAGTACTAAAGTCTACTGGTTAATCCCCTGTTTTCATTTTACGCAGATCGTCAAAAAACGCACCTTTGTTGCCATAGGTTCCCCCTCTCCGGCGAGGAACGAGTGGGGTGGGGGGCGGCCCCAAAACTGGCGGCTGCACAACTGTTGCTCCACCTGATTATACTGTTCCTGCGATAACGTCCCATGATGGCTCCCCTGTCTCTGTGAACTGTCATCCAGTATAGGGAAATCGCCACTTCGCACAAATCATCGCAAATCGTTAGCGCCGCGTGCGCTTCTTGAAGTCGTGCTATAATGCTTCTAAGTGGGAGCGAAGCATATGTCACAACAACAACATCAGCGGCTGCGCGTGCGTGAGCCTGCGCCTGCATCTCAGCATCAATCCATGCCGGTTCATGACGCCTCGGAGCCGGAAACCATCCGGGACCATCCCCTCAAAACCTTAGCCAGCCGTCTGGGCAATCAACGCTTCAGGCGGATCATTGCGCGGGAACCATTACCCGGCGGTCCTTCACCGGTTCCAATTCCACTTCCCACCACCATTGACGATACCGCCAACCCTAAACGCGAAACGCTCTTAGGCAAACCGCTCTACAGCGACACCTATGATTTTACAACGTCATGGGGCAAGGCCAGCAAATTTGACGTTGTTTACGAGCCGACAGGTGATGGATCGCCTGCGCCTGCATCAGGGCCAGTGCATGGCAGCACAAACATCACCCTTAAGATTTTCTTGAATTTTATCCCGTTTAATCTGGCGCGGGTCAAAAAGGAAGACCGTAAATACAAGGGTTATGACGCTTCAAAGGTAGACCCCAATTGGCCGGAAGGTGAACCGGAGAAATTCCGCGAAGCCTTTGCCACCAAAACCAGCAGTGCCTGGACCGAAAAACATGATCTGACCTGTGCTGAGGTCGGGATGGAGGACATCACCACCGATATGAAGGTGCAGGTGATGACCGTTGATGACGAAAAACTGGCCCACTATAAATTTGATGTCATGTGGCTGCCGGAGGATGCCCCCAAGTTCCGGTCCAATGCCGGTTTTCTTGGCTCACGGGATAATGAAGATGAAGCAACCGATCATGGGCTGGCGATGGATGTCTTCGGTTCGATTGAGCCATTCGGCTTTGATGATTACAGCATGAAACCGCCGCTGGAAGATCAAGCCGATGAATTTCTGGATGAAATCGATGACGTCCGCAAGGAAAAAGAGGCCGATCCCACTCTGGAAGAACCCAAGATGATGGTCACGCTCACCGGATTTGCCAGTTCGCAGGGCGACCCGATCTATAACGAAAAACTGAGCGAAGATCGGGCCAAAAGTGTGAAAACCTATATGAGTGGCAAAGCGGGGCTGGCCGAATCTGACTTCATTGATTTAGGACTTGGTGAACAGGGTACGGGCACCAAAGAGAGTTACCGCCGCGTGGTCGTCCGGGCTTATGATGAAAAGAATCCGGAACCCGTAAAATCGACCCACAACACGTCCGCCCATGAGGTGGGCCATGTCTTTGGGCTGGAGGATGAATATGTGGATGATGATGAACACCGTACCGTTGGCGAAAAACCGGAACACCACGACGAAGTGGGTGATGAATTAGGTGATGAAGCCGCTGATGAGACCATCGTTGGTGCGCATGAAGAGAGCATCATGGCGGGTGGTGGCGAAGTCCTGCCCGCCCATTATACCTATTTCATCAAAGCCCTTGAGTCGGTGAGCGGGGTGCAGTGGACGATTAAATAGACGGTGGATTTTTCCCCTCCCCAACCCTCCCCATAAATGGAGAGGGAACTTATGGAGCCGTGCATCACCGTTCCCCCATTTATGGGGAAATGTCCGAAGGACAAAGGGGGAAGCTACTATCGTGTTCCCGTGCCCGCCGCACCAACATGCACCCCAGACTAAAGTCTGCGGCTAACGAAACCCAAAGTGCACTGAAGGCACTCAAAAATCCCTTTAGTGGATTTCGCTTTTCACTAGCCCATGATTTTAATCGTGGGCGATGACCATCCGATTATTCTGCGTTATCGCGTTCCCGTGACCGCCGCATCAACCACCACCGGGGAATAAATTTCATATCGACCACCAGATAACGGTTCTGCGTGTATGTCGTGGCGGACGGGATGTATCCCGTCCCTACAATGCCCATTGTTGACCGCGCACCTGACGAATGGCGAATCCACCCGTAGGGACACCATTCAAGCGTCCGCCAGCGAATTCCACCGTTACCTGTTTATTCTTTAACCTGCATCAGGCATGGGGAGTATGTCGCCTGACTAAGAGATTTCCCAGTCTTCGAGTTGTAAATGTGGAATCCGACTAAATTCACGGGTGTTGTGGGTAACAAGGGTTAAGTTGTGTGTGAGTACAATAGCAGCAATCTGCAAATCCAAAGGCCCTATGGGTGTGCCTTCTTGCTCAAGATGAGCGCGAATCCGTCCATATGTATTTGCCGCAAAGTCATCAAAAGCAAGCGTGGCAAACGGTTGCAGGAAAAGGTCTTGCTTTCGCCGTGTTGCTTCAGGTGTTTGACTCTTCGCAGCACCGTAAAAAAGCTCGGCGCGGACTACGCTACAAACAACGATCTCATGGGCAGAATGACTCAGCAGCCTTTCACGAGCGGACACTGAACGCCCGTTGATAATGCGGATACAAATGTTTGTATCCAGCATGTAGTTCATTCCAAAGCCGCCCGCTCTTCAAAAACGCCTTGATCCGGGCGCTCAAGCATATCATCCGCATCAATGGCATCAATAGCATCGAAATAATTAGAAGGCCATCCCTGTTCGGTTGTTGAGTGTAAGACAACCAGAACGTCAACCGCTCGATTGGCCCATTGAGCAGGCAGTTCGAGGCGTAATGTGCCTGTATCATCAATCTGAGTCGTTAACTTGATCGTTTCCATACATCAAACGCTTTCTTCCAGGTTCATTGTAACCTATTATATCAGCCATCACCCCGGAATAAATTCCCAATCGCATCAAAATTGATGTCATTTACCGTTACCTGATGATTTTAATCGTGGGCGCTGACGACCGATAACGGGTTCAATCTGTTCACTAATCAATTCGGCACGATTTTTCGTGGCCCAGACAACATGGTAGTACACGACGCGATATGGCATTTGTGTCCTCTCCACTCCATCACAGCCGCAACGAATCCCGTTGGCACGCCGCGCACTCAAAATCCCTTGAGTGGATTTCGCCTTTCGCAGCTCATGATTTTAATCGTGGGCGCTGCTGAATTTCTCCCCTCCCTAACCCTCCCCATAAATGGAGAGGGAACTTATGGAGCCGTGCATCACCGTTCCCCCATTTATGGGGGAACGGTCGCGCTAGCGGCAAAGGGGGAAGCTACTATCGCGTTCCCGTGACCGCCGCACCAACCACCACCGGGGAATAAAATCTCTTGTCAGCCAATTAATAACCGCTACGGGTATATGTGGCAGCGGACGCCATATATGGCGTCCCTACGGGAGTCGCGGGTAATCGTAGGGACAGCATACATGCTGTCCGCTGGTTGACAACAGGATTATTCGGCATTATCGTGTTCCCGTGACTGCCACATCAATACGCACCCCAGACTAAAGTCTGCGGCTAACGAAACCCAAAGTGCGCTAAAGGCACTTAAAAATCCCTTTAGCGGATTTCGCCTTTCGCAGCCCATGATTTTAATCGTGGGCGCTGACCACCCGATTATTCTGCGTTATCGCGTTCCGCTGACAGCCGCGTCAATACCATGAACATAGCCTGCTGGGCTAAAATACATTATTCGATGCGCCGTAGAAATCGCTTAATGTAAGCAGAAAGATTGCTGCTATTTTCAAAAGACTTGATCCAACCGTGAAGACCGAAAGAATAAATTACGTCTAAAAGTGCATATACGGTCTGCTTAACATTCTCATCCATATTTTGGTCTGAGCATCTCAGGAAAGCATCTTTTAGGTCGTCTAAACTTTTCTCATCCCCAATTTCACCAATCGCTCTTACTATCCTTGGCATCATCGAATGCGATACAGGAAGTTCTCTAACCATGTCAGTTAGTGGTTCCAATGTTTCATGGGCTTTACGAACGGCTGCAAAATGTACAAGTAGTTCGAATGGTCTTTCACTATTTAACTCCAGCATGTGCATGTCCCTTAACAAATCTCTCAACAGGTCATTCACACCGTCAGCGTAACAATGACGCAATCCGCTATTTATAAGAATTTCTTTCTTGTCACGAGAAAATTCTGGGTTCCAGAGTAATTCGCGAAATTTTGTTACCGCCTCAGTGACATCCATCTCTCCCAATTTTAGAGCCGCAATCGTAAATTCCACTGAATCGGGAGCGTATTCTCGCAAGATATGTTCAAATCCCCCAATACATTTGATATTGTTAGGTTGTCTACTTGAGAGCGCCATGGCAGTTTCAGTTGACACGTCAAAAGATTTACTGTCAATCGCGTGTTCTAAAGCCCTAATTGCATCTTCATGGTCATAATTGACTAAATACCCCTGTGCGCTCTTTCGCTCACTCTCAATGGGACTATAGAGCATTATCTCGGCACGCAAAACATGTTCATCTATGGAAACTTTCTGTGTTATTGCTCTGATTCTGGTAAACAGGCTCTCCCATTTTGCTTCATTGTCTTTTTCATATATCTCGAATCCTTGATAGTCACCAAGTCTGCTGCCGTTCAGCGTGTTCAACGAAACGTCGAACGCTACAGGTATGATGACATTTTCATCACGCCTTCCATCCATTATTGACCATTCCCAGATTACGTTACTTTTTGAAATTGCTCGTAACTCAGGTGTGATAACGACCAACATGCAACTGCATTCAAGAATTTTGTTTCGTAAGAAATCACGCCACTCTTTTACGTCAGGAGCCTCTTTCATGTCTTGATCGTAAAATGAGTCAATGACCGCTTGATTGAGTTGTCGCTTTATCTTGTGAGCAATCTCTCGATCTTCCGAAGCGTATGAAATAAAAACTTGGGACATCTACTCGTTCTCTCCAAATCGAATCGCTATTTGCACCGTTATCAGCACTAATAATAACATAGAACACCTGTTCGTAGAACCCCCTCCAGCGTCACAGAGCCACAAAGTCCCTCTCCGCAGGGCGGGGAGGGATTTAGGGAGGGGTGGGAAAACGGCCTCTACAGGCGGCTTTCGGAAAAACTACCTTCCTCACAAACAGGAATCAGGGTCATTTGCGGAGGCCGCAAGCGACCTCCCTACCGGACTCGCCCACACAAACACCAAATCCCCACACGGGTAAATATAATCTCACCACAAAAGGAGACTCCCCAATGCCTTCCGCAACCCAATACACCCCCGACAGCCGCTATGTGCGGGCCGCCGCTGACCGCGAACTGCGCGACCGCCAGCAGGCCCATCAAACCGCGTGGCGCTATTATGCCGGGGACCACCGCAAACACCTCAAACCCAGCGGCTCCCACGACGACAACGTCATCCTCAACCTGTGCCGTCAGGTGGTGGACCGCACGGTGGCCTTCCTCGTGCCGGACTTCCCCTCCCTCGAACTCCATGAAAGCGCCGATACTGACCGCGAAAAATGGCTGCGCGGGGTGTGGCAGGCCAATCAAAATGCCGTGCTGCTGGCCTCGATGGCGATAAATGGTGCGCTGGACGGGCATGTTTTTGCGCGGGTCGTCCCGGATAAGCCATTTCCGCGCATCGTCAATCTCAACGGGGCCAACGTCATCGCCTTCTGGGATGCCGACGATTACCACAACGTGCTGTGGTATGAGCTGCGCTGGACGGTGGGCCGCAAAACCTATCGTCAGGATGTCGTCAGGGATGGCGGGCGCTGGCTTATCCGCGATTATCTGCTGCATGGCAGCCGCTGGGAGCTTCAGGATGAGGTCATCTGGCCGCATGCGCTCGGCCCGATCATCGACTGGCAGCACGGCCTGCATCCGGTGGAATTCTACGGGCGCAATGAACTCAGCCATGCCCACCTGAACGACCTCATCAACAAGGTCGCCAGCGATACGGCGCGGATTTTGCGCTTCCATGCCTACCCGCGCACCATCGGCACGGGCTTTGAGGCGGCTAATGTCCAGCCGAGCGGCATTGATGATTTCTGGGTCATCCCCGATAAATCAGCACAGGTCTTCAATCTAGAGATGCAGTCCGATTTGAGTTCGTCGCTGCGATTTTTGCAGCTTCTGGCCGACAGTTTTCTGGCGGAGAGCCGCGTCACGATGCTCAATGGCGACCCGCAGCATTTCAAGGGCGTGACCAATCTCGGCGTGCGGGTGGCCTATATGGACCAGATCGCCAAGACGGAGATGCTGCGCCGCCAGTATACCGCCGCCATCCAGCACATCAGCCAGCGCCTGTTGATGCTGGGCGGGCATGAGTTTGATGTGATGGTCAATGTTCACTGGGGCGAGCCATTACCCGTTGATCGCCGCGAGGCCGTTGAATTGACGGCTAAACAGCTTGAATTGGGCCTGCTGGATACCGAGACGGCGGCGCATCAATTGGGGCTGCGCAAGGTCGAAATCAAATCTGCGGTATAATGCGGGTAAGGCACATCCCCCTCCGGTCCTGGCGGACCACCTCCCCCATGAATTGGGGGAACGGGTGAGCGCTATAAGGTTCTCCCCATGATGCAATTTAACATTTAAATACGGGTTATGGTTGTGTTGACACAGGACGCGGTGTACCGCGCCCCTCCGAAAAATAACCCACCGGAGGGGTCGGGTATACCCGATCCCGTTTCGTTGATAACCCGTATTATTTTCTTAAAACGCATCATGGGGAGATGTCGCGCCAGCGACAGAGGGAAAAAAACATGCTAACCTAACCCTCCCGGCAAACGAGGAGGGAACCGGACTCCCGACGGTAATCGTGTTGTAGAGGCGGATTGGTGGGCATTGTTTGGGATAGAGTGGCAATTCCGGTGTTTGCAAAGCGGGCGGACACGGCACTGCCGTGTCCCTACGGGGCCGTTCGTTTAAAGGTGAATCGCCGTTATACAGATGGGTGCGTAGGGACGCCCCGTTGGGCGTCCGCCGGGAAAAGACTCAGAACAGTGTAAGGGATATGTCGTCTGTGCAAAAACAAGAGTCCGGGTTGGATTCAGCCATTTATGAAGCACTGATTGAGAGCATGCCAGATGCGATGATCTACATCAATTTCGAGCGCGAAATCCAGATGGTGAACCGGGCTTTCGCAACCCTGTTTGGTTATGAGCGGGACGAACTGCTCGGCAAATCAACCCGTTTGCTCTACGCGGACGAGGCTACTTTTGAGGAAGCTGGCCGCCGCTTTTTCAATGTAAACACGACCGAGGCTGGCAATGCCCACAAGTTCACCTTTTGCCGCAAGGACGGTACGGTCTTCGCCGGACAAATAACCTTTGATTTCGTCGAGACCAAAACCGGGGAACAATTGGGCTTTCTCGGCTACATCCGCGACATCACCGAAACCATGCGCCTTGAATATGAAACCGAACGCCTCTATGAGCTGTCGGTGGATATGATTGGCATTGCCAGCAGAGATGGCACGTTTCGCCGTCTCAGCCCGTCGTGGGAGGCAATGCTGGGCTTTTCGCTGGACGAGTTGATGCAGATGAACGCCTACCAGATGGTCCACCCCGACGATCTGATGCGAGCACAGCAGGAAGCCCAAACAGCAGGCGTCAACCAGCCTACCCGCAACTTTGATGTGCGTTTTTTGTGTAAAGACGGTTCGTACAAGTGGTTATCGTGGAATTCCATCCCGGATAACCTCAACGATAATGTCTACTTCATCGTGCGCGACGTCAGCCAGCAAAAGGAGATGCAGGACCGCCTGACCCGCCAGCGGGAAAATCTGCTGGCCCTCTACGAAGTGACCTCAACCTCTGAGCTGGATGTTGATGACCAATTGATGGCCCTGTTGGCACTTGGCTGCCAGCGCTTCGGCGTCACCGATGGCCTGCTGACCCGGATTGATGAAAGCGACACGCTGGTCACTACCCATGCCCTTGCCAGCCGCGCAATCTCCTACACGGTGGGTGATGTTATCCCGGTGAAACAGGCATATTGCCAGCGCGTGCTTACCTCCCATGATGTATTCGCCGAACATCATATCAGCCAATCCGACCAGTATGACCCGGTCGTTACCGACCCCAGCGAGGTTTATATCGGTGCGCCGCTGTATCTCGATGGCGACCGCTACGGTACGATGGTTTTTATGCAGGAAGCGCCGCGCGAACAAGCCTTTGATGACGTTGACCGCGAGTTCATGCGCATGTTGGGGCAGTGGGCCAGCACCATGATTACCCGGCAGGTCTCCCGTAGCGAAATTGAGCGAATTTTCAACGTATCGGTCGATATTATCGCCATTCTGGATGACAGCGGCAATTTTCTCCGCATCAGCCCCTCGATGGAGCGGGCACTGGGTTACATTCCCGCTGAGATGGTTGGGCATAATGTGGAGAAATTCCTGCATCTGGATGATCTGGACCGTTCCAGTGAACTGGCCTACCAGATGTGGGCGGCTCAGGAGGAGTTTGCGATTCAGGGATTTGTGAATCGCTGGCGGCACAAGAATGGTTCGCTCCGCTACTTGCGCTGGACAGCTTCAACCTATCCGGGCACTAAAATCGTATATGCCATCGGGCATGATATTACGCGCGATGTCGAGGTGCAGTCTGCGCTCGAAACCCGCCACCGCAATCTGCAATCTATCTTTGATGTGACCTCGAACCCGGAACTGCTGCCCGACAACAAGATTAACACACTGCTGGAGCTTGGCTGTGAGGTGCTGGGCATGGAAGCGGGCATCATCCTCAAGGCGGATGATGAGCAGCACGCGATCATGATTTATGCCGCCGGACCGACGCTGCTGCCGGTTGGTCATATCCTGCTGGACGACCTGAGTACCAGGCTGGTGAAGTCTGTGCCTGCGTTCGTTGCTGATCGTTCTCAGATGCCGGATACATGGTACTGCTCGATAGACCCGCTGATGACGGTCAGGGCCTGTTGCAGCCTGCCCCTGCACATTAACAACGAGTTTTACGGCATCATGAAATTCGCTTCGGCGCAGCCGCATGATGGCGGATTTTCTGAGACCGAGCGCGATTTTATGCAGCTTATGGGGCAGCTTGTCGAGGCCATCCTTGCCAGCAAAATCAATCATGATGAACTCGAAATTATCTACAACCTGACCACCGACATTATGATGGTGGTGAATATGCAGGGCTATGTCGAACGGGTCAGCCCATCCGTGGAAGCACTGTATGGCTACACGCCAGAGGAGTTTATGGCGCGGCGTCAAAACGAATTCGTACACCCGGATGATCGGGAGCGCACCATGGACATCAGCGTGAGCGCGATCCGCTCGGCGCGACAGTCAGGGGCCTTCCGGCTTGAGAATCGCTATCTGTGCAAGGATGGCTCTTTCCGCTGGATGTCGTGGGTCGCCGTGACCGACCGTACCACCGAGTATATTTACGTAATAGGGCGTGACATCACCGAAAACAAACGCCTCGAAACCGACCTGCGGGCTGCCAACGAGGAAATGGAAATGCGGGTGCGCGAACGTACCGCCGAACTCGAACGGGCCTACGAAGAACTCAAAAGTTACGCTTATATCATTTCGCATGACCTGCGCACCCCGATGATAAACATTCAGGGGTTTCTCAACGAACTGGCAATGAGTGTCAACATGATTGTGCCCGTTATGCGGTCACAGTTGGACAGTGTGCCCCATGAGAAGCGCCAGCCCCTCCAAAATGCCATCGAGCGCGACATCCCGGAGGCCATACGTTTCATTGACATTGCCGTCACCAACATGGACCGCATGATCCGCTCGTTGTTGACCCTGTCGCGTTATGGCAATCGCCCGCTCGAATTCCAGCACCTTGACCTCAACGAGATCGTCGCCGAGCAGTTGGATTTATTAGCCCACCAGATCAACCAGCAGTCGGCGACCGTCATAGTTGGCGACCTGCCTGTCATTACCGGCGATAGAGGTGCGCTGCGCATCATCCTCGCTAATATCCTGAAAAACGCCGTGCAGTACCTTGATGCCGACCGTCCGGGGCAGATAAAAATCTACCACCTCGACGGTGAAAGCCACTGGACAATTGCTATTGAGGATAACGGGCGGGGCATCGAAGCCCGCCATGCCGACAAGGTTTTTGAAATCTTTCGCCGCGTCGGGTCTCAGGACACCGAGGGGGAGGGCATGGGGCTGGCCTATGTACAGACGCTGGTCCGGCGTCATGATGGGCAGTTATGGTTTGAATCTGAGTTTGGGAAGGGAACGACCTTTTATTTCTCCATTGCCAGACCTTTAGAAAGTTGAACGGCGCATGGCACATCCAACGCGAATCCTGCTGGTGGAAGATGATGAAGGGCATGTCACACTTATCAAGCGGAACTTGCTGCGGGCTGGTCTAAGTGTTGACATTGAGGCTGCGGACACCGGGCGCGAGGCGGTCCATGCCCTCCACGCCATACCGCCCGATGTGATACTGCTGGACCTGAATCTGCCGGAGTTAACCGGTTTTGAAGTGTTGGAATTCATTAAATCGAATAAAGATTTGCGACATATCCCTGTAATTGTGTTATCATCCACAGAAAATGAAGAAGAAATCAAACGGGTTTACCAACTGGGTGGGAACCTTTATTTTACCAAGCCCGTTGATTACGATCAGTTTGCGCAGACCATTCAAACACTGGGCAGCCTTTTAAAATTAATGGTGGTTTAAGGGAGCCAGCCATCATGACACGAGTACTTTGCATTGAAGCCGATGTTTCTCTGGCACGTCTGCTGGAAAAACATCTGATACGAGCAGGCTATGTGGTGACCACCGTTCATACTGGTGAAAAGGGTCTCTATCAGTGTGAACCTGATATTTATGATGTGGTTATCGTCAATTACCGCCTGCCGGATATGACCGGGCTGGATGTCCTTCAGCATCTTGCCGGGACCATTCCAGCCATTTTGATGACCGCCGCTGGCAGCGAACGACTGGCTGTTCAGGCCATGAAAAGCGGAGCCGCTGACTACATCAGTCTCGACATCGACCTGAAGTGTTTGCAGCAGTTGCCCGTCATGATTGAACAAGCGCTGGCCGAGCACAGCGCAGCCCGTAATCTCATCGCGGAACAGCAGCGCATGATTGAAGACCTCGATGCCTTTGCCCACACCGTCGCCCACGACCTGAAAAATCCGCTGAATGTTATCATTGGCACGTCCGAAATGCTGCTGGATATGATGCAGGATGAGCGTCCAAAGATGCGCCAGCACCAGCAGACCATCCGCAACATTGCCTACAAAATGTACAGTATCGTTGAGGAGCTGCTCCTGCTGGCAAAGCTGCGCCGGGATGAGCAGGAAATTGCCACCCACGTACTGGATATGGACTTAATTGTGGATGAGGTCCTCGCCCGCCTGAGTTACTCGATTCACCGCAGCGATGCCCGGATTTTGCGACCCCAGAAATGGTACGTCGCGGAAGGTTATACGGCCTGGATTGAGGAAGTGTGGGTCAATTACATCAGCAACGCGATTAAATACGGTGGCGAGCCGCCGGTGGTTGAACTCGGCTCGGAACTGCTCAACGATGGCACGATCCGCTTCTGGGTATATGATAACGGCGCGGGCGTTCCACCGGATGTGGTCGATGACCTGTTCCGCGAATTCTCGCAGTTTTCTCCTGACGGTCGCACCGAAGGACACGGCCTCGGCCTGTCGATTGTGCGACGGATTGTTGAACAGCTTGGCGGTGGTGTGGGGGTAGAAAGTTCAGCCGGTCAGGGGTCCACCTTCTGGTTTACCCTGCCCGCCGCCGGTTACCACAAGAGTGTGTCGAATGTTGAAATTGATCGCAGCGCGGCGTCATGATGGTCGTAGAAGGTAATATCTTTACCCGTCACCCGCACCACAATGTCGGCTAGAATCTGCGCCCGCATATTCATGCCGACCACCATCACTTTGCCAAGATTTCGATGTTTCATAAATCCAGCACTCAAGGCCAGTGTTGGGGCACTGAACGGGATATTCTTGACGCGGGTCAGGTCGAACAGGATGTGAATTTCGTCTTTGTTGTTATCGAGCACATGGCGAATATCCTGAAACGAATGAATCACATCGTCGCTGTTGAGCGTTCCATCCCATGTCACCATATAGACATTCGGAGCATAATATTCGTGGCTGGCACCCATTTATTTTTCTCCCATCCTGTTATATCAAACGCAAAATGTGAAATGAACCCCCTCTAAATCTTCCCCGCCAATGCTGAGGGGAGGACAGTTTTTGCAAAAGCGGCTGATAACGCCAGACAATCTGGAGTTTTTCACACAGGACGCCCCGTTGGGCGTCCCTACGCGAGTAGGGACACGGCACTGCCGTGTCCGCCCGCCTTCTACCACAACTCGTCCTCCCCAATTCTCCCCATTTATGGGGAGATGTCCGAAGGACAGAGGGGATGGAGGGGTTCTACAAGACAATTCACACTTTGTGTATCTATTAACGATTATGTCGTGCAAATATCGCAAATGGGTTGGTTGGAAAATTACAACCGTTCGGCCAGATACTCCTGTGCGATCTGCTGCGATGGCACAAACAGCACGTCGCCATGCGTGACCTTCTGCACAATATCGGCCATCAACTGTGCCCAGATGGTGCGCCCGATGATGACTACCCGCCCGGTGTTATAACGTGTCAAAACGCCGGAGCGCAGTGTCAGATATGGCGCGTCGAACGGGATGTTGTCGGCCCCACTGATGTCCATCACGAGATCGAGCTTGCTGTCGGAATGGGCACACAGGCTGTCTCGCATTCGTTGCAGGCTTTGGTGCAGGTCTATATTGGAAATTTCGCCGGTCCAGATGGTGGTATAGGTATTTTGATCAGTCCATTTCTCAGCAATTGGCATTTTGGGTTCCCTCCACAATATACGTCCCCACGTACAGGTGTATCATTCTCTTATACGTAAACGCAATCAAAATTGTTCCAACGCTGAGCATTCATGGTGGTTACGTATGGGTTTCGTCAGGTAAGCGTTCCTTTAGCCAACGAATGGCCGCATCCAGATTATAAAAGAATCCCGGCTCCAGCCCGCGCGGAACCATTCCGGCCAGCACACGCTGGGTGTAAATCTGAAATGTGAAACCGACTGGCCCCCGGTTCAATACCAGTGCAAAGCGCCCCGTCAGGTTGCGGTCATAACTGCGGCACACTTCCTGTGCTTTCTGGCGGCTGTAGGGTGTGATGGCGATTTTCTGGAAATTGTGGGCGATGAGATAGGGCGATCCACCTTGCCAGTTGGCGGCGTCATCCAGCACGGCTCTGGTCCACGTATCCACCGAGGCACGGGTGGTGGCGTGGGTGGAATAAATCACAATGCGGTTATCGGCAATCCGGTGGCGCATAATGCCATGACCGAGATCTTCGGTGACATCAAACATGTACATAGCTGCTCCTCCATATCATTACTGCAATTACTCGCAGCAGCGTTCGTTTGTTCTATCCACGTATTATTTCTTATTGAATCCTAAATTGTGAGTGGGGAGACGGTAGTGGTGACATATTGACTGATGAGAGATTTTATTGGTGACGGACAGCATGGATGCTGTCCCTACCATTATCCCAAAATCCCGTAGGGACGCCATAGATGGCGTCCGCCAGCTAAATCACCGTATCAGTCAAAGCTTTACCACCACCGGGGAGACAAATACACAGACGAGGCGCATGGACCATCATGTATGGCCCAGCGGGCTGTTGCCACACCCGCCTCATGCATCTTGAGAATTTAATCACATAACAGCCCAACGTGGGGCCATATCGTAGGGACACGGCAGTGCCGTGTCCCATAGGTGTAAAGATAAGGAAGAATGGCTTGCTGACAGGGCTATCGGCTATCCAAGCGGCTGGCTATCGGCACACCGGGGGAATAAATTCCCCGGCTAGTCCAACCAAGTGCACTAATGCCGTTTTCCAAATTATCCAGATTACGTTGCTATTGACCGCATGTTGATGGTGGCGGACACAGCAGTGCTGTGTCCCTACGGGAGTCGTGGGTGATCGTAGGGACGCCCAACGGGGCGTCCGCCAGCCAACGCACCGGACTCATCAATCGTTACCCATTTAATTTATCAAGGTGCAAAAGGCACTGCTTTGAATCCCTTATGCAGTTTTCCGAAATAAACGGGTATAAAACCGTCACGGACAGCATGGATACTGTCCCTACGGGATTCATGACTCATCGTGGGGACGCCATGTATGGCGTCCGCCGGGCATAGTATCGTGTCCCCCTTTTCAGAGGTGTTCAGCTATCGCTGTTTAAAGCGGATGGTGCAGCGCAGGTGTCCAAACCAGATTTCATCACCGTCTTTCAGCATCTTAATCTCGTTGGGCAGGATGCGCACCCCATTGACGCGGGTGTAATTCATACTGCCCAGATCAGCCATCAGCAGCTTGTTGTAGCGGCGCGTAATGGCCGCATGCATACGTGATACGCCGTATTCGCCGCCGTTAACGACGTTCAGGTCAATCTCAGGAGCCATATCCGAATTGGGGGTTGATCTACCGATATATAATTCGGCCTTACCATTAACATCAACCACCAGCGGTTGTGGTTGTTGGGTGAAAAACAAGAGCAGCAATAAATGTTGTCCAAAATATTCCGGGTCCTTAAGCGGTTCTACCGGCTGTGATGCGGCAGAAACTTGATTCAGCACTTGTTCCAGACCGCGCTGCTGATACTGCCGCAGTGCAGCGGGTTCGAGCCTACCTGTCATCTGCTTATACTGGGTACGGGCTGCCTCGTACTGTTCGTGCTGCTCTACATCTTCGCGGGACAATGTCTCGTGTTTGTCACGCTGGCTCCGGTAATGATATTTGTGTCCTTCGTGGCGCTCCCAATTCCTGGCAAGCGCCAGAAATTCCTTGCGGGTCGCTTCCGGAAGTGACTCATCCAAACGATCTAATACCTGAAACCATGCTTCATCGCGATTGACCCCTGAGCGGCGTAACATTGTAAATTTTGAGAGCAAATCGAAGGGGTCGTGGCTGGTGTTGGGATGCATGCTCGAACCTTCATATGGTGTTTTGTAGTTCTACGAATGTAGCAGACAAAATTCACAAATAAAATTTAAATTTTTTAATTCGCTAATAATTCAGAAGAAATTCATAATTCGACCACTGTACTAGCACCGCTGCTTGAAGCGGATTTTGCAGCGCAGTTGCCCGAACCAGACGTCATCACCGTTCTGAAGTGTCTTGATTTCGTCCGGCAGCAGACGGACGCCGTTCACGCGGGTGTAGTTCAGGCTGTTGAGGTCAACCATCCACAATCTATTCTCGCGACGGGTAATGGCGGCATGCATCCGCGAAACACCATAATCGCCACCATTCACGACCGTCAAATCAATCTCCGGGGCCATTGCTGAATTGGGGGTGATCCTGCCGATATACAACTCGGCCTCACCTTTAACGTCAACGATGAGCGGTTTGGGATAACCCATAAAATACATCAGCAGCAGTATTTCCGGCCCAAAGTGATCGGGATTGCGTAATTGCTGCGGGGGTGTGGTGCTCTGGACGGGATCAGCCTCTACCTGATTGAGAATTTGTTCCAATCCTCGCTGCTGGTACTGGCGCAGTTTGGCCGGGTCCAGCGTGCCCGTCATCAGGTTATGTTCAACACGCGCTGCTTCCTTGTGCTCATTCGATGCGGCGGTCTGTTGCTGCTCGATTTGTTTGTGCTGGGTCGATGTATCGTACAGGTTGCCCTGATTGCGATAATGGTACTTGTGACCTTCGCGGCGCTCCCAGTTCCTGGCGAGATTTAAGAACAACTGTTTTGTCACATCATGCAGTTCTTCGCCCAGACTTTGGAGTACCTGAAACCATGCTTCGTCGCGGTTGACACCGTTCTGGCGCAGGTGGGTGAATTGGGAGAGTAGTTCAAAGGGATCATGTCCCTTGTTGCGGCGCATTCGGTGACCTCAAATCTATTGATGGTTGCTTATAATCTAGCACAGCCACAGTAACAGATGGGTAATAATTCTCAAACTTGCTCATTATTCAGAAGGATTTCATGAAAATCAAGAAGATATGAACTACACCCCAACCGGGATGCCCTCTTTGAGCCACTGCATAGCCAGATCGAAATTATGGAAAAACGAGCCGTCGAATGTTCCCGCGATATGCTGCTGGCGCATGTTTTCCAGATAAGCCACCGCTCGATTCCGCGCCGTGTAGTTGACCACAATCGCATAACGCCCGAAGAAGTGGTCGGTATAACATGCCGCGACGCGCCCCGCCGCATCCCGCAGCCCATTGCTTAAATCAACCTGTGAAAAATCGTGGAGTGCCAGAAACGGGCGTCTTCGATCCCAATCCTGAATATCTTCACGGACGGCTATCAATAACGTATCGAGGGCGGCACGAGTGTCTTCATCGGCGCTGTAGGCGACAATGTAGTTATTCAATAGACGGCGGCGACTGACACCATGACCCAGATATTCCATAAAATTGATTCTCCGTTGATTTATCCAGCATACCTTTATCTTACCTTAACTTTACTGTTCGTGAACCGAAAAAAACGTGAAAAATCAAGGAGATCACACATGTCCGATAACATCAATCCGCAGGAAAACCTGACACACGAAGCAGAAGCCGAATCGTTCACTGATGAATTGATTGGGCTGTACCAGCAGGAGATTGAGGCATTGAACCAGCGCGTGTCTGCCGCCGAGCAGGCCGTGCATCAGGCTCAATTGGAACGCTGGCGAGTCGAGGCAGCCGCTCGTGAAGGACTGCCGCCCGAACTGGCCGACCGTTTGCAGGGTGAGGATGCCGGCAGTATCGTGACCGACGCCAAACGGCTGGCGAAATTGTTCCCGGTTCGCAAGCAAACCCGCACCGGACATGCCAGCCAATCCATCGCGCCGACTCGTGCCCGCCAGATTTTTGACCGTATCGAAGGCCGTCAGGGCAATCCCTTCGATATTCTGCTGCAAAAATCACATGGCGGCGGGGCATTCGAGGAGTAGGCTGCATAAATAAAGGACGTGCCGTTGCACATCCCTACCGGGGCCATTTCGTAGGGACGCCCAACGGGGCGTCCGCCAGATGCCTGCCCAATTATTCTGCGCTATCACGTTTCCATGACAGCCGCGACAGCTATCGCCGAGGAATAAATTCCAATTCAGCCATTAGATTACCGTTCCGGGTATCGGTGGCAGCGGACGCCATATATGGCGTCTCTACTGAAAATCGCGGTGTTTCGTAGGGACGGGATACATCCCGTCCGCCGATCATTGCACACCTTCCCGTTTGTTAATGCGGATTTTGTGTTCTCCCCATTTATGGGGAGATGTCGCGCTAGCGACAGAGGGGAAAAAGGGAGGCGTGCTACTCCCTCACCTCAGCCGCCGCAAACCACACAAGGTGCGCATGTTGGGTATCCAGATATTCGCGGACGGCACAGATTTTCCCATCGCGAAATTCCATGAGAAAGTGATATTTCTGCTTGTAGATGCGCCCGTTGGTCAGGTCACCATGCGACTCGCCTTCCACTGCGACTTTGTTTCCCTCCGCGACCATCCCGGTGACCGTCATTTTCAACCCGTCTGGTAGCTGGTTGAGCATGGCGTTAAAGAGGCGTCCGATACGTTCTTTGTTATAGAGTCCCGCTGTCGGGAAGTCATCCCGGTTTCCGGGGACTAACCATGTTGCATCTTCGGTTAGCAAGTCCATGATTCCGTCGAGGTTGCCTTCGGTAAAACGCGCAAATAGCTCACGTGTGGTCGCTTTGTTGTGTTCAATGCTCATGTGATTCACTCCTATATTGAGTTTTGTGCGGGTTCACAGATTTTACCTCAGAATGTGGGCTTTTTCCCGGTGATTAGCGCGATCACATCGCCGGGCTGTTTCGCGGTAAGGTAATTTCCATCGAGTGCTGGTGCTGTGCTGCTCCACAGCGCCTGAATGCCAATCGCCCCCGCGTTTCTTGCACAGGCAATATCAACCTCGGCATCCCCGACATAAATCGCGTCCTGTGTTCTGACGCCCAATCGACGGCAGATAAGCTCAAGACCTTCAGCATCGGGCTTGGGGTGGGTGACTTCATCGCCTGTGACCGTTTCATCAAAATACTGATCCAGACCCGTCATGGGAAGCGCCACATTAACCGCCCGCCGGGTAGCACTCGTGAACAGGCCCAACCGATAACCCCCACGATGAAGCTCCTCCAGCATATCGACCACCCCCGGAAACGGCAGCAAGCCGGTGATTGCCGCCTCGTATTCAACGAAATAGGCATCCAAATCTCGCGCTGAGACTGGACGACCGAGAAAATGTTCGAGGAGAACAGGCGTAGGACCGATATGAAAGTTGGCAACCACATCGTCCAGCGTGACATCGGCTCGACCAAGCAGGCGGATGGTCGCAACATAGGTGTTCAGCACAATCTCCAGTGTGTCAATCAGGGTTCCATCAAGGTCGAAGATGATTGCTCTATGGTTTTCCGCCATGCACGTTTGCCTCAATGGACCAGCTTACGCCGCTCCACTATCCAATGTCGCAAGGATTTCCCGCGCTTCGGCCCCGGTAATGCCCTGTGGGTCCAACTCGGCGGCCTTCTGGAGATGGCGGGCTTCGGCGAGATTATTCATAGCATGGTACGCACGGCCTGCGTAGAGATGGAACTCCGCCAAAAGTGGAGGGTGGTCATTCTCAACTTTGATGATTGCATTTTGCAGAAGAGACTCGACTTCCTCGACATGACCTCTGGCTGCAAGTATCCATGCCTTTGTTGCCATTGTTCTACCTACTGCCTTTTCTGCATCACTAGTGTCATCTTTGAATACTTCTTGTCGATATGAAGTATCATTGAGCAGATCCAAGCTCTGATTGACTGATTCTAGTGCCTTTTCTGGTTGCCCTAATTTTAGCCGGAGAACAGCGAGTTCTTTATGATTGATGTGCAGAAAGTTCGCCTTCATCTCAATTAGTCGAGTGAAATAATCCAGCGCGACCTCGTATTGCTTCTCGATATGTGCAATCTCGCCCAGAATTAGTAGCGCAACTCGATGCTGTTCCTCAGTTTCATCATCTACTCGCCGAATAGTACGTAGTGCAAGCTCGCGAGCCTCATCCAACCGAAGCATTGCCGCAAGGATAATTAATCTTTGAATAGTCATATATTCACGTGATGCAAACACCATGTATCTCTCTGCAAAATTCAGGCGACGAAGCGCGAGTGCAAAATCTCCCCGTAAAAATGCACCCATCATTCGACGTTTCAGCCACCAAGTTGTAAAACGCGCAAAGGCTAAATTGGCTAATAGGGCAATAAGGTAAATTAAAGCGATCTGCAAAAAGAATGCAACTACATTGGGGAACATGCTCTGCATGACACGGGCTGTACCAAGCATCAAGGGGGTGCCCGGCCCAATCATAATTACCAACCAAACTAACACGGGAAGCAACCGTATGTTAGAGCGTTTTAACATGGATTTAAAGTCTCCTTTGGGACCTCTGTTGCAACCCTATCAAGCCCATAGGATTGCAATAGTGATGGACAGATACTGTGCTCCCTATGACCGCACCGACTGAAACTGTGCCATGCTGTTCAGACGCATCAATGCGTTCTGCGCACGGACGCCTAGAATCCCATCGGGATGCACCTCATAGCTCATCTGGAAATGGCGGGCCGCTCGTTTGCGATCATAGAGTGCCTCAAACGTCTTGCCGATGCGGTAATGGAAATCGGCGGCTTCATCAGCCGGTGCGTCTTTGATGCGCGGCGCGGCGGTCTTCATGAGCGCCTTGACTTTGTCGATGTCACTCATCCGTGCGTAAGCCCACGCTGCCAGTGCCTCTGCCTGCGCCACGTCGTACTGTGACTTACTGTTGTTGAAAAGCTGCTTACAGGCTTGCAGAGCCTTACTGCAATCGCCGAGTTCAATCATCGCTTCCGTGACCTGCTCCAGAATCGGCTCTTTATCAGTCGCCAGTTTGAGGGCCTCTTTGTAATGTTTGAGTGAACCGGGTGTATTTGCCAGCGCTTCCTCCATGCGCCCCTTGCTCAATTCGACCAGGGCCAGCACATGATGCAAGTACATCTCGTCCTTAAATTTTTTCTCGACCTTACGCGCTCCGTCAAAATCACCGAGCATGGTTAACGCCAACATACGGTAGCCTTCGATCAACCGTCCCTGACCGTAATACGGGAAAACGGCGCGGCTGAAGTTTGAGATGAAGACGACTTCACTATAGCGCTTATTGCGCATGGCATCGGCGATGAGGCTTTCCATCAAAAGCGTGCTCATCAGGATGATAATGAATGCAATGCCGAAAATAACACCAAACGAGGCAAAATAGGTGATGCGGCCCTGCACCAGTTCCATTTGATTTTCCAGATTAAGAAGGGAGATAACGCCGTCGCCAACCTGTTTACGCAGCGCAAGCGCCAATCCTGAGAGGCCAAAGCCCCACACCGAACGTGTTATGTTGATCATTCTTCTGTTCCCCTGATAGATGACTGAACCATCACGGTAGTATAATCAGCATGAGATGGTGGTAGGGTTTTGGCTGATATGGTGGTTGATCTGGCGGACGCCATGTATGGCGTCCCTACGATCATTCACGATTCCCATAGGGACAGCATATATGCTGTCCGTCAACATGCCACCACTACCCAACGTGACTCTCAGCCACTCTCTTGATAATAGTTTGGTAAGCAGCTATAAACAAGCCACTCACACTTATAACATGTATCGGGGATTGGTGCAAGGGGAAATTTGGACTATTTTGAACCATAAAAACACTTATATAACGTAAAATACGGTTAGCTAACCGTATTGTCAACACAATCAACGAGATTGTTTCTTAATTTTTGGTGCCACTGTCGGGAAGGAAACATGCAACATTATGCGATTTAACTTTTAAATATGGATGATGTTCTTTTGGTATGGGACGCGGTGTACCGCACTCCTCCCACCACGCAGGGTTCGATTATCCATGTACTTACCCGTTCATTTTTTCAAACTGCATCTACAGGCTCAATAACTGGACAATGAGGAACACATGAAGCAGGTACAGCACAACAGAATGAACCCCGCCGTACCAATCAGCGTCCACATGATGGCGGGATTGCTGCGCCATGCCGGGAACTGAGCAGCGCGTTCTGGCGGTGGGATAATATTGGCCTGATTCAGATAGCCGGTAAACATATCGAACACGGACTGTGATTGGCGGGGTGGTTGTTGCGGACGCTGTGACTGGTGGGGTATCGGGCGCGGCGTGGCCGTTGAGGGATGCGGCTCCGGTGGATTGAGCAACACCTTGCGCAGACGTTCCCATTCTGCCGGGTCATTGTTGGACACGTCGATAATGTTGGTGCGCCCGAAACGGTGCGGCACTTTGGCTTCATGGACGGTGACCAGTTGAAACTTGCCCTTGTCCTGTGCCCACGCCCATTCATTCTTGGCCTCATCATCCTCCGCGCTGCCCGGCGACAGCAAGCCGATGACAATATCCGCTCCGCGCAGGCCCTGCTCAATGGCGTCGTCGCGATGGACATTCGGCGGCAGGTCATATACATCCATCCATGCCTGGAAGCCGTTATCGTGCAGCCACTGTCGCATCCAATCGGCCAATTCGCGGTCGCGCTGGTTGCCTCGTCCATAACTGATAAAAGCCAGTGTCATATTAATCTCCTAAAATCCGAGCGATGGGTCACACACAAGATTATCGCGCATCCGAAGCTGAACCACCACCGGCTCATTTATCCCGGAGCTGTATACGAGTGTGTAATTGCACTGTACTTGATTTGCACCCTGTTCCGAACACTGTATATTTTGCGCGG
>JAKEEQ010000174.1 GCA_022616515.1 Chloroflexota bacterium
AAGAGGAAATCACCACCATCCCCGAAACGGAAGCATCCGTAGATGTTGAAGACGAGGACGACGAACATGTGGTGAGCGCCAGCGATGAGGATGATTATGATCATGAGGACGAGGATGACGATGAAGAAGATGAGGACGATGAGGATGAATCTTCTGAAGCGGAATCAGCGTCGGGCCTCAGACGTGGGGATTTAATTGAAGGAACCGTAATTAAAAACACCCCAACCGAGGTATTGATTGACGTCGGCGCAGAAAAGCCCGGCGTGGTCAACAGCCGCGAGTTGGAATATTTAACCAAGAGCACTCTGGACAGCATGGAGGAAGGCAACAAGGTCTGGGTATATATCCTGTCTCCATCATCCAAACGCGAGGGACATCCGGTGCTGTCTATCGGACGGGCCGCTGAAGAACGCGATTGGCTCCAGGCTCAAGAATATTATGATGATAAGTCCGTTTATCACGGCAAAATCTCAGGATATAACAAAGGCGGCTTGATCGTGCGCTTTGGTCGTCTGCGCGGATTTATTCCCGCCAGCCAGATCAGCACGGCCCGTCGTGCCCGTGCTGAAGGTGATACGCCAGAGTCACGTTGGAGCGATATGATTGACGAAGATATTTCGGTCAAGGTCGTCGAAATCAAACGCTCGCGCAACCGCCTGATTCTGTCCGAGCAGGCTGCTCAGAGTGAAATCCGGGCAATGGAAAAGTCGAAGCTCATGGAAGACCTGTCAGTCGGTGAGGTTCGCACCGGCACGGTAACCAGCCTGACAGACTTCGGCGCGTTTGTTGATATTGGTGGAGCAGACGGACTTGTCCATGTGACCGAAATGTCATGGCAGCACGTCGATCATCCCAGCGAAATGCTCAAGGTCGGTCAAGAGGTTGAGGTTCAGGTCATCAGCGTTGATGAAAATAATAACCGCATTGGCTTGAGCATGCGTACGCTGACGAGAGACCCGTGGCAGGCTGTCGAAGACGAACACGAGGTAGGGCAGCTTATCCAGGCGACGATTACCAAGCTCACTAAATTCGGTGCTTTTGCACGGTTGGTTGATCACCCGGATATCGAAGGTTTGGTGCATGTCAGTGAACTGGCAGAGCACCGGGTAAAGCACCCGCGTGAAATGGTGAATGTGGGCGATGTCATTACGTTAAGAATTGTAAAAATTGACCACGACCAGCGTCGATTGGGACTGAGTTTGAAACGTGTCGACTCGCCTGAATATCTTGACGTGGACTGGAAGATGGTAGAAGCAGATCTTGAGGATTAGTCGCTATACTGAGGGGCAGGCTGCGTAAGACCTGCCTCTTCAACCTCTTCTAAAGTTGGCAATCAGAACGTAAAATTTTCCTTAACAATTGCAAGAATGAGCGACCTTTCCTTGCTCTCCCTTCGGGCTATATTCTATAATAAAGATGGCTCGGATGGTATTGTCCCCGCCGCAAAATTTTTACACCCAAAGAAATTGCTTATTTGAGAACAATTTGATTATTCGGAATTAACCCGGTTTTTATGTGATTCGCGTCAACGACCTCGCAGCTTGCTGCGGCGCATAGGTGAAAGCCTATGCTCGTGTTGACCAGCCCGAGTCAGGCCGAAAGGCAACGACTACGTTAGGGACGAATACATAGGCACGTGCGGGTGACGCTCCAGCCTGCACCACTGCGCTGTATCATTAAATCGTCTGAGGGTCTAAGACTGTGTGATACAGATATAAAACCGTCTCATAACATGGGCGAGGAGGACTTTACCCCTTTGTTGGGGAGAAGGCTTAGAGAGGAGCCAGCGGTAACGCAAATCCTCTCCTCCCTTCGGGGAAATGGTTCATGAGTGAAAGGAGAACCGCGCTCTGATCCGCTGCCAATAACAGGGTTTGCGCTAAAATCTCATGAAAAATTTAGAAAAAAACTTAAAGGAGTATGGTGTAAAACACCCTCCATCCTGTAAAATTAAGCAGAATCAACAAGTGGGATGGTAGTAGAGGTAGAGGTATTGTCAGGCTGTTGGTTTAGCGTTACTATGCAAAGGTACAAGAAAGTCGCGTCAAACGACGACTTAAGGAGGACAGGCTATGCCAGAGGGTAGTGGCAACAAGATGGAGCGATTTACTCAACGTGCACGTCGTGTGTTGAGTCTTGCTCAGGAAGAAGCCGAACGTCTTCAACACAGCTACATCGGCACAGAACATCTGCTTCTCGGTCTCATCCGCGAAGAAGGTGGCGTAGCAGGGCGGGTTCTGAGTGAACTCGGTCTTGATCAAGGTCGTGTTGAAGAATTGGTCGAGCGTCTGACCAGCGCCAAACGCACCCCCGGCGCAACCCAGATGGATTTGTCTCCAAGTACGAAGAAAGTGTTAGAGCTTGCTGTTGACGAGGCCCGCCGAATGGGGCATCACTACATTGGGACCGAACACCTTCTTCTTGGCTTGGTCAAACATCCCGATGGGGTGGCGATTGAGGTCCTGAAGCGTTTGACGATCAATCCGGAAGACATTCGCCGTCATACTAAACGGCTCTTGCAGGAAGATCCGGGTCGCAATCGTCGCGAACTACCGCCACGCCGCACCAGTGCGGAACTGAGCGGTTCACGGAGCAGCAGTTCTTCCCGGAGTAGTGAGAAGAAGAGTAATACACCCTTGATAGATCAACTCGCAACCGACCTGACCGCCCTGGCGGAACAAAACAAGCTCGATCCTGTAATTGGTAGAACTACCGAAATTGAACGAGTCATTCAAATTCTCAGCCGTCGTACCAAGAATAATCCGGCGCTGATTGGCGAGCCAGGTGTTGGTAAGACGGCCATCGTCGAGGGACTTGCTCAGCGAATTGTTGACCGGGATGCTCCGGCACCGCTGTTGAACAAACGTGTTCTTCAGTTAGATGTCGGTAGTCTGGTCGCAGGCACCATGTATCGTGGTCAGTTCGAGGAACGCCTGAAGCGCGTTGTCGAAGAACTGAAATCCTCAGACAGCATTCTGTTTATCGACGAAGTTCATATGCTGGTGGGTGCAGGCTCTGCGGGAAGCAGTGTGGACGCCGCCAACATTTTGAAGCCAGCACTGGCACGCGGTGAACTGCAATGCATTGGTGCGACGACACTGGATGAATACCGCAAACACATCGAGAATGATGCCGCGCTGGAACGTCGTTTCCAGAAGGTTCGCGTAGATGAACCTACCATTGAAGAGACGATTGAAATCCTGCATGGTATCAAACTTTCCTATGAAGAACACCATGATTTGAGTATCTCTGACGAAGCGATTGATGCCGCTGCAAATCTGTCGGCGCGTTATCTGCCAGATCGCTTCTTGCCAGATAAGGCCATCGACCTCATTGACGAAGGGGCCAGCCGGGTTCGTATGTACAAAAGCCCGGACAGCACCCGTTATCGTGAACTTGAGGGCGAACGCCTGAACATCATGGACGAGATCGAAGAACTTGAGTTCGAAGAAGCAGAAGCGAATTTGGATCATATCGCTGAACTTCGCGACCGCGTCGAAATCCTGGACGACATGATCGAGGATTTCCAGATACACTGGGACCCCGAAACGAAGAAGCCCGTTTTGAATGCTGAAGATGTTGCTGAAGTGCTGGCAATGTTGACCGGAATTCCCGTAACAA
Source organism: Chloroflexota bacterium (assembly GCA_022616515.1). Lineage (GTDB taxonomy): Bacteria > Chloroflexota > Anaerolineae > Aggregatilineales > J027 > JAKEEQ01. The sequence goes on from JAKEEQ010000174.1 coordinate 3,622, forward strand.
CCATTGCCGAAGAAGAATCGCAGCGGTTGATGCGCATGGAAGAGACCCTGCACGGGCGTATCGTCGGCCAGGATGAAGCCATTATCACGATTAGCAAGGCCGTTCGCCGTGCCCGTGCCGGTTTGAAAGACCCCAAGCGTCCGATTGGCTCATTTATCTTCCTCGGTCCAACGGGTGTTGGGAAGACGGAACTGGCGAAATCACTCGCCGAATTCCTCTTCGGCAGCGAAGATGCCCTTATCCAACTCGACATGAGTGAATTCATGGAACGTCATACGGTAGCCCGCCTCACAGGTGCGCCTCCCGGATACGTCGGCTACGAAGACGCCGGTCAACTGACCGAAGCCGTCCGTCGCCGCCCATATTCCATCGTAGTGTTCGATGAAATTGAAAAGGCCCATCCTGAAGCATTCAACATGCTGCTGCAAATTATGGAAGAGGGTCATCTGACCGATGCACGTGGTCGTCAGGTTGACTTCCGTAACGCCATTATCATCCTCACCAGCAATATCGGCGCGGACAAGATCCGTCGTGGTGTTGGCCTCGGATTCGACTTTGAGCGTGATGTGGAAGTAGAAGCAGAGGCGGCCTACGAGGACATGAAGAAGAGCATCGTGGCTGAACTACGTCGCCATTTCCGCCCGGAATTCCTCAATCGACTGGATGATGTGATTGTCTTCCGCGCGTTGAGCAAGGGACAAATTCACGAAATCGTGGATTTGCGCATTGATGAAGTTCGCGAACGTGTGACACCGCATAACCTCACGCTTGAGGTTAGTCAGGCCGCTCGTGAATATCTGGGTGAGAAGGGTTACGATCCGGAATTTGGTGCACGTCCGCTGCGCCGTGTGATCACCAATCTGGTAGAAGATCGTCTGTCGGACGGTATTTTGTCCAATGAATTCGGTGACACAAAAACGGTCGTGGTGGATTATGATCCCGAAGCAGGTGAACTGACCTTCAAATCGCATCAGAATGAGGGTGAGCAATCCGAAGAAGCGATTGAAGATCCGACCCCGATGAACTAGCTTCAACACAACGCAACAACAGGCGGTACTGTCCACAATGGCAGTACCGCTTTTTGTTTGGAGCCATGAAAAACCGCCTCACCAATACGCTGATGAGGCAGTTCGTAACAGAACGTTAGTTCAGCATTGACTGTTCGATGACATCCCACTGATCCAGACGGCCCATCGTCAGCGCGTCGTAAACTTCACGGGCATTCTGCGGTGATGTCAGTTTGCCAAGCAGCACAATCGCCGCCTGATAACTCACCAATCCACCATTGGAGGTCACACGGCGGTTATCCACTACCACAGGCGCATCCATGACGACATTTACCTGTGGATATTGTGCCTGGAGTTTTGCCTCACCACCGAACCATGTCGTAGCATTCACGCCATCCAGTACCCCCGTGCTTGCCAGCAAAAACGCGCCGCTGCAATTACTCCCAATCCATTCGGCCTGATTCTCATGACGCCGGATGAATGCGTTCAAGTCGGCATTGTTTATCAGCGCATCCATGCCTGACCCTCCGGCAACCAGCAGCACATCCAACACCACCGGATCATAGATCGTGCAATCTGCCCGGACGGTGATTCCCTCGGCGGTGGTAAACCACTCTTTGTTCGCAACGCCGATCATTTTGACCTGCCACCCGGCAAACCACGCTTCCTGCTGTGCAATGCCAAACACTTCCGCCGGGCCGATGACTTCACTGGTCAGAACCCCATCAAAGATGATGATCCCTATCGTTTTTTGAGTCACAATACTTGCCTCCATCTGTTTTTAATACTGTTGTAGAATAGAGCAAATGGACCGCAGGGTATTGTATTTTTCCGACATGAAATTTCAGCATCTTGACTATCTCGGTTTCCAGCAGATACAACCGCATCCAGCGCTACGTAAATACGTCGAGTGTTATTGGGTCATAGACAGCCAACCAACAAGCCAGCTCTCTACCGGCGAGTTTATGCACCCCAATGGTTCCAACGGCATCATTTTCAGCCTTGGAGATGCGCTTTCGCTCGATGGCGAGTTGATCTCGGCTAAATACTTTCGGGGTGGGGCAAATACAGCCTCGCGAAAACTGGCGGTGGCAGGCAATGTCAAAGCAATCGGCATCAGATTTACCGTCATCGGGATGTACGCGCTCCACGCTGTACCCATGAACGAACTTTTACAGGACGAACTGGTTTATGCGCCGGGTGATTTCAGGAAACTGGACGCGGTGTATGAGCGGATGGTCAATACGGAGCAGCTTGACCAACAAATCGCCCATCTCGAAGCGTGGCTGCTGGAATCCGTAAAAAGGGTGCAGGACACACCTGCTACCGTGCAGCAATCGCTTCAGATGATAGATTACCGGGCGGGGTATTTATCTATCCGGCAAGTTGCCGACGACCTTTTTATCAGCGATAGACAGCTTGAACGGTTATTCAAGACACACATCGGCATTACGCCGAAACAGTATGCGCGGGTGAAGCGGGTGGCCCGCGCCAGAACATTGCTCAAGCGCATGGATGACGTGACCCTGCTGGAAGCGGCGCAGGATGCCGGGTATTATGACCAGTCGCATTTCATCCGCGAATTCAAATCCGTTGTCGGCATGACGCCGGGAGCCTACCGGGAGCGAATCGAAAAGCGTAACCAGAAACTGGAGCAGCCCTGATGCGGTTTATCAAAGGGTGTGAACTCAGCCGCCGGTTTTACCTCGAAGCCGTTTATCCCATTCTGACCCGCCACTTCCCTGATGTGAAACATGCGGCGGCACGTCTCGGCAGTGGCAGTGATGTGTTGGGCTATGACACTGATATGTCGATGGACCACGATTGGGGACCGCGTGTGCAGCTCTTTTTAGCTGAATCTGATATTCACCGCGCCCCGGCAATTTTTGAGGTGTTGTCCAACAATCTCCCGTTTGAATTCCTCGGTTTCCCGACCTATTATCGCAAGCATGACGATGGGACGCTGGGCATGGAGGCCGCTGACCAGCATCCCATCAACCCGCTCATCCCGGTTACAACCGTACGAAATTTCCTCAAAAGGCATCTGGATTATGACAACCAGCAGCCATTTACCCCAGCAGATTGGTTAAGCGTCAGCGCCCAGACGCTGGCTGAAATTGCCCATGGCCCGGTGTTTGTGGACGAGATTGGCGAATTAACGGCTGTGCGGGAGCATTTTCAATGGTATCCACATGACGTGTGGTTGACGTTGATGGCCGCCAGTTGGAATCGTATCGGTGAAGAAGAACACCTGATGCCGCGTGCCGGGTTTGTGGGTGATGAACTCGGTTCGGCCCTGATTGGCAGCCGTCTCATCCGGGACATTATGTATCTATGCTTTCTGATGGAGCGGCGTTATCCACTCTATCCGAAATGGCTTGGCACAGCCTTTCGGGAGTTGGAATGCGCCAGCGTTTTATACCCGATTTTGATGGATGCCCAAACGGCCCAAACATGGCAGGCCCGAGAAGCCGCTCTCGTGCAAGCCTATGAATTTCTGGCCCGCAAACACAACGCCCTCAACATCACCGAACCCGTGACCGAAACGGTCACGAACTTTCATAACCGTCCTTTTCGTGTCATCAATGGTGGTGACATCGCCGCAGCCATTGTAAAGCAGGTTGAAGACAGCGACCTGAAACGCATCATCGATAATGGCTTGCTTGGCAATCTCGATCAGTTCAGCGACCACATCCATTTACGGTCTCACATCAAGTGGCGGCAGGCTATCAAACATTTGCTGACGTAAGACATTCAACATCTGATCGGGTATCTCCTGTAGAACATCAGGAGGTCATTTATGGTCGAGGAACGCAATTATTGTCTGCTGTATATACTGCTTGGTTTGTGCTTTATGGCAGCTAATTACGTTTTATTGCTGTTGGTTGCGTCAGGTTTATATAATCCCTTTGCGGTGACACACTACCGAGTGGCTCATATTGATGGGCAAAACATTTATCTCTTGTCTATGGTCGGGCATTCCCATTCATATCACAAATTTGAGGTAAACACTGGCACATTTGAATACGTGAGTAACGAGGAGTATGAAACGGTTGTTAAAGATCACAGGCAGCAGAGCGTGGCACTGTTACCCGGATTTTCTGATCTGCCTTTTGAGAAAATAATTGCTGTTGTAGAACTGCCACGTATAGATCGCTATTTGATAATTGCCTCAGAAGTAAAAACAATTCCAATTCTTAATATTGACGGACAAGATCATTCGATTCATGTCGTGAAACGAGATCGCACAATTGATTATTCCATAAAACACTCCACGTTGATTCGTGGTATTCAGAGTGATGAGATGCAGGGTATCCGAATATCAATTGGTTTTCTGGAGCGGCTGTTCTACATACTTATCTTTGCCGCTGTCGTAATGCTTTTTGCATCGCGTCGGCAACTCAAGAATAATTGGAAAACCCTATTCCCGATTCTGATATTTGCGGTACCTTTGTACGCCTGTTGCTGGCTTTGTCTACTCTGGACAATTACGTTTGCACGTGCGTAGACATGAAAAGATCAGGAAACAGCAAGAAACCATCTCCTGATCAATCATCATGTGTAGACTTAGCTTACCGTCTTATCGTGCTCTCCGGCGATGTCCTTCGGGATGCCGCAAATCGCCCGTGAGACCTGCATCCCCGATGTGACCGCAATCTCCATTGCCGACAGGTTGTACCACCAGTTATAGGTCCATGTGCCTACGCAGTACAGGTTAGTAAAACCCGTATCGGCGGGGCGGATGCGGATATTGTTTGTGCCCGATGGCGAGAGTACATAGCGTTCCGACGGGTCGATGTTGGCCCGCCAGTATTGAGATTGAAAACGCTGAATATCTTTCACATCTTCGGGAGCAACCAGCGTGGACCAATCAAGCTGACCGTCATCCAGCGTTGCTTTAGGCCAGAGTAAGTCCGGTTGTGAGCGCAGCCACTGCAACGCCTGCTCCTCAACGCGGCCTTTTTGCTCTGCCGGAAAGTCATAGTCACCCGGTGGCGGGTAATGTTCGTGGTCATCCAACAGTACATCCGAGGAGTAGAAGGCGGTTTGCGGTTTGATGTCACCGTTCCAGTGTTCCCACTCAATGATCTGGCTAAAATCGGCCCAGCTTGAGAAATCTTTGGCATAGCCGCTGAGCATCGGCGGGTCTTCTTCCCAGCCTAATCCTGTCAGGTCAGGCTGGAACCACAACTGGACAGCCTGCGTTTGCACGGTGGACAGCGATTTCATGGCGGCTTTCCACTCATCGTTGCTGTTGATCAAATCCTGACAAAGCGCAGGCAGCGCCCCATAGGAAATGCCCAGAATGACTTCATCAAAATCATCGCCTACAACCAGCGTATCCGTGCCCACATCTTCCCATTTTGCCCAGCGGGATTCGAGGTTTGCGCCGGAGGCTCTCAATTCCTCGCCCTGTACAAGCTGGTCGTAGTCGGGTTTGAGCGTCCACGTTGGCAGGCCATCCAGATCAACCAGTGGCTCATATTCCCTGTCATCTTTGACATCTACCTGCCGCGACAGGTGAATCTTGCTAATGGTGTCGCCATCCACCTCAAGCTTGGTCACACGGTGGAAAAATTTGAAGTTCACGCCGCGTTTTTTAAGCACTTGATAGATGGGCGCAACCACCGTATCACCTGTCCCGGCCCGCATCTTCCACATAACCGAGCCTTTGTAGGTGAACATCAACTGGATGGTGCTGGAAAGGGCTGAACCCGCTGCAAAATCTGGCTTGTTGCGGTCACCCTGATCGTAGGCAAAAAACGAATCATACATGGCGTTGATGATGGCCGAGTTATAGGTGAAGGGACTGGCATGATGGCGTTTGTACCACTCGCGCAGGTCATATTGATCGAGTGGATTAAAGCCGTGAATCAGCACACCATCTTTTAGAAAACCAATCGCTGTCGTCAGGCCAAGATCCACCAGAATGAACAGACGGCGGATGTCGGTGTGGTTATCCAGAAGATGCCCCAACACTTTATCCAGCCAGCTTTTGATTTCGCTCAGCAGCCATTGCAGGATGTTGTGGTCATGAGCCGTGTGCTGTTCTGGTTCCGCATGTAACATCCCCACCAATTTCTCCAGTGCGTCAATCAGCGCGAAAACGCCCCTCTCAGCCAGTGATTCAACGGGATGTGCAATTCGATTCGCCAGCGATTCCCACCAGTGTGGTTTGTCGACTTGCTGCGTGTCGAATTGTTTGAGGATGTCTTCATGCTTCCTGAAGTGATGCACCAGCCATTGGATACCCATCTGAAAATAGACCCAGATAGGCAGCGTGCCAGATGGATTGGTCGGGTCACCGGGGAAGTATTTGTTGGTCGGGAAGTCAAAATACCAGGGCAGCCACTGACCATTAATATTTTCGGTATAAACGGCAAAATTCTGCGGGTCAAATGCCTGCTGGATGGTTGCCAGCGGAGCATCTTTGGGGCGGTCCAGTGCCTCATAACAATCCCACATCAGGCGAAAGGCGTTGGTATAGCAGCCAAACCAGATATGCAGGCCATGTTCGAAAACGCGGCTGCTGTCCATGCTGTGATCGCGTCCAGTGGCCCCTTTGCCGCCCAGCCGCCATCCGAGCGAGTAAATGGTGATGTCGTAGTTATCCTGCCAGTTATCAGCCTGCGTCATTTCAAAGGCGGCTCCCAGCGCCGCAATCCCGCCGCCGAGTACCACATAATGTTTTTTAGTCATAAGGTTGCAAATCCTTTACGCCAAGAACGGGGATGTCTTTGCCGGAAATGGCTGCCGCACACAATTTGCCACTGATGACGGCGGCTTCCATTGAACTGACATTCGCAATATTGTAGGTCCACGCCCCCGTTACATACAGGTCCTCGTAATCCGTTTCATCAACGCGCATACGATACTGCGTGGTATTGGCGGTCGCCAGCACATAGCGCTCCCATGGATCGACATTGGCCCGCCAGTACCAGTCGGTCAACGTCGTCCAATCGAAGCCGTTTTGATTCACATCAGGCCATGACAGCTTCGTCTGGTTGTTGAGAAATTGTTCGCCATTCCGTTTGACGCGGTCCGCTTCTTTGTCTGGATAATCGTGATCGCTCGGTGGCGGTGGAATGGGTGTGTCGGCTTTCAAGGGGCTAACCAGATAGGAGATATCTTTGACAGCATCGCCCCAATCTTCGGTGGGGATAATCTGGCTGAAATCGGCCCAACTGGACAGGTCATGGGTCGGATAACTGTATAACGGCTGGTCAAGCTCCCAGCCCAACCCCTTCATATCCGGCTTGAACCACAGTTGGACACTCTGCGTCGGCGTGGTGCCCATAAAACTCACCATATTCTGCCATTTCGTGCTGTGCGTGATAAGTTCGTGGGCAATGTCTTTAAACGCGCCCAGTGAAATGCCTAGGATGATCTTATCAAAATCCACGCCAGCGGTCAGGGTTTTCGTGCCGACCGACTGCCACGTTGTCCAGCGAGATTCGATATTCGCGCCAGAGGCTTTGAGTTCCTGCCCCTGAACAAGCTGGTCATAGAGCGGCTCATTAGGCCAGCAGGGCAGTCCGTTAATCTCAATCAGTGGTTCATATTCACGCCCGTCTTTCACATCCACCTGCTGCTGCATCTCGATGGCTTGAATAGCCGTATGGTTATCGTTTAGACGCAGGCTGGAGACCTTGCTGAAGAAGGCAAATTTGACGCCGCGTTTCTTCAGGACGAGATACAACGGAGCAATGACAATATCACCCGTCCCGGAATTCATTTCCCAGATCGGTGCACCTTTATACAGCAGCACCATCTTAATCATGCCATGCAGGGTGCTGCCCGCCACAATGCTTGGCTTTTCAGGATCGCCATTTTCATAGGCAAACAACAGGTCATAAATCGCTTTCATGGGCGCGGAGTTTACGGCAAAATCACTGGCACCATTGCGGCTGAACCATTCGCGCAGGTCATATTTATCTAGCTGCTCCCAGCCATGAATCAATACACCATCGCGCAGAATGCCAATCGTGGCGGTGATGCCCAGATCAAGCATGATATAAGCCCGCCGGATGATGGTGTGATGATCGAGAAATTTTGAAAATTCTTTGCAGAGCCAATCCCGGAATTTATCGAGCAGCCATTGCAGGATGTGCCAGTCGAGGGCACTGTGTTCGGCAATGTCGGACGTTAGACTTTCAGCGTATTTCAGCGCGTGTGACAGCAGTTTATGGGCCTCGCTGGATAAATCAGCTTCAACTTTTTCTTGGAGTTTATCCCACCAGTAGGGTTGCTCGACTTGCGGTTTGTTGACATCAGTTTCATCAATTTTGTCAAACTCGCTAACTAGCCACTTCAAAATCTTGACCAGTGCATCCCAGATTTTTGCCGGAGGATCATCAGATTTCGTACCGGGGAATTTATTGTTCGTCGGAAATTCAGTCACCCACAGGTCATTACAATTTGGCTCTTGAATGACGTAGGTATGCACCGGGGTGAATGCCGACTGCGCGGTAGGGAATGGCTGGTCGGGTGAACGACCAAGTTCATCATAGGCCCTTATCATTAAGTTGAAGGCGTTGTCGTACACGCCCAGCCACTGGTGCAGCCCGTGTTCAATGATGCGATTGTGGTTTTGCTGGTCACGCCCACTGGCTCCTTTGCCACCCAGCCGCCAGCCAAGCTGGTAGAGGGTAATGTCATAGTTATCCTGCCAGCCATCAGCACTGGTCAGTTCATAGAGGGCCGTGAGAGCGGCAATCCCTCCACCCAGCACCGCAATTTTTTGCTTACTCATCATGAAGGATGTCCTTTTCGCCAACGATTAATTCGGGATGGCCGGTCATGGCGCGGGAGCACTGCATGCCACTCATGACGCCGTTCTCGATGCAGCCGAAGTTAAAGCCGCTGTCAATCCATGTCCCGGTCAGATAAAGATTGTCAAAGCCGGAATTATCGGTTTTCTTGCGATATTGACCTGTTTTCGGCGAGGAAAGCACATAACGTTCCGTCGGGTCAATGTTGATGCGCTGGTATTGGCCCTGAATCGTTTCCGGCTTCACAGTACCGTTCGAGTTGCTGACACCGGGCCAGATAGGACCTGTCTGGTTGAGCAAAATATCGGTCGTCTGCTGGACACGCGCTAACTCTTGAGCAGGCCACTCATGGTCAGTTGGCGGTGGCAGTTCGGAGCCAAAATCATCTTTGATGACGCCGCAGGTGTAGATAATAGTGTGGGGTGCATTGGGATCGTTCGGGTTCCAATTTTCGCGGTCCAGCGTCTGCGTGAAATCGGCGATACTGGAAAACTCTTCGACGTATGAGGCAATGATGGCGGGTGGATACCGCCACATATCCTCGATTTTTGGCTTGAACCACAGTTGGAGGGCCTGCGTCTGGGTAGTATTGACGTTCATCACCATGTCATTCCACGAGGCATCACGGGCCATCAATTCTTTGGTGATGTCACGCAGGGCATAGATGCTGATGCCAAGTACAATCTTGTCGAAGTCTTTGCCAAATTCGAGAACCTTGTGCGGGTTGTAATCTTCCCAATTCGCCCAGCGCGATTCGAGATTGGCTCCACTGGCTTTGAGTTTGTCGCCGTCTTCTAGTTGGTCATAAAACGGGCGATCCGGCCAGCAGGGTAAACCTTTCACATCAAAAAGGGGTTGATATTCTCGCTTTTCCTCACCATTCCCGATGTCCTGCTTTTTGACGCGAACCTGCTGCGCCATCTCAATGGCTTCAATCCAGTTGCCGTCCGGACTGAGTTTGAGATTCTTGATGCGATGGAAGAACTCGAAATTGACACCACGCTTCTTCAAGACTTCATAGACCGGCGCAAAAATGGTGTCGCCCATGCCCGCATTCATCTTGAAAATGACCGAACCTTTGTAGGTGAACAGTACACGCAGGATTACTCGCAGGGCAGTCCCGGCGGCAAAACTGGGCTTGGTGATGTCGCCGCTCTCAAAGGCGAATGATGAGTCGTACAGCGATTGAACCAGCGTCGAGTTGATGGAAATTTCTGCCGCGTGATATTTCCGCAGAAACTCCTTGAACTCCATGTCATCCAGATGCTGCAAGCCGTGTGAAGTGACCCCCTCCGCAATCAAGCCGATGGCACAGGTCAGGGCAAGGTCCACCAGCATGAAAGCACGGCGCAAGTCAGTGTGGCTGTCCAGCACATGCTCCACCTCTTTTTCCAACCATTGCTTAAATTCGCGCAGCAGGTACTGGATGATACTGGTATGTTCGGCGCTTTGTTGTTCGGGGTCAGAAGGCATCTTGAGGGCCAATTTGACGGCCAGTTCCAGGAAATCCGCCACTGTTTTATTTTCAAAATTGGCAACATCGTTCTCAAGCGTGTCTCCCAAGCGCTGCCACCAGTGCGGTTTGCGCTGCCGGACGTCGGCAGCGGCTATCTGATTGCTGAAATGTTTGGGCACGAAATCGTGAACCCACTGCAAGATTTCCTGAATATAGTCCCACAGTGAGGGTAGTTCGGTGACTCGTCCGTCTGTGCCGGGGATGCCCGGAAAATCGTCGGTGTGCGGGAATTTGATGGGCCATTGGAGCCACTGCCCGTTGATGTTTTCCTCAAAGACGAAAAAATTCTGTCCTGTAAAAGCCTTCTGCACGGTAGGCAGTGGAGCATCGGCGGGGCGACCAAGCTCGTTATAGACCTGATACATCATGTTAAAGGCATTCTGGTAGAAGCCGAACCAGATATGCAGGCCATGTTCCAGAATCCGGTCATGATCGCTTTGATCACGTCCGCTGGCCCCTTTGCCACCCAGCCGCCAGCCCATCTGATAGACGGTGATGTCGTATTTATCCTGCCAGCCTGCTTGATTGGTCAGTTCAAAAACGGCGGAAAGCGAGCCGATGCCGCCGCCCAGGACAACAATGTGTTCTTTTGAGTTGCTTGATTGTTTTGCCACGAGGAACCTCATTTAGGTGAAAATCACTATCCAGTTAGTAATGGTAGTGTGGGTTTGTCTATCGCACAAATTTTGAGATTCCACCATCAATTTAGAACATCCGTTTCGAATAGTTGACATAACGGTGTCACACGTGCCTGATATATTGATTTTGACATGTCAACCAATAACGTATCTCATTTCTAATGAAAGGTAATCTCATGGGACAGGCACTGGATATTGTTAATCGATTCTACAATCTTGCCAACGAGCACCAAACCACGGAAGGTCTGGATCAGTTAGTCGCAGATGACGTGCGGTTTCAGGGACCGCTTGCTGCCGCCTCCAACGCGACCGAATGGATGGGCATAATGACGCAGTTCGTTCCAGGTGTAACTGGCTGGAATGTGCTTCAACAGTTCGAAAACGCTGATAGTGTTTGCACAATCTACGAATTGTCTTTAGTGCCGCCTAATGGCAATGCGCTCACGGTACCAATGGCCGAGTGGATTCGTGTGTTTGATGGAAAGATTGTTGAGCAGACTGTCTATTATGATGCTCGACCTGTCGCCGAAGCCTACGGAATGTAGGAGGATTATCCTATGGGACAGGCACTGGAAATTGTCAACAAGTTCTATGATTTAACGAATCATCGTCGTCAGGTCGATGGGCTGGTGTCGATGATTACCGATGATATGACCTTCATCGGCCTACTCCAGACCACACACGGCGCGGAGGGGTATGTCGCTATAAACGAGCAACTGCTCCAGTTTCATGCCGGAGTCAACATGCTGCACCAGTTTGAAGATGGTGACCATGTGTGCTCGATTTACGAGTTATTTGTCACTGCGCCATCTGGTGAGAAGGTATCAATGCCAATGTCGGATTGGATTCGGGTAGCCAACGAGCGAATTGCCGAACAGCGTATCTACTACGATCCACATGAATTTGAGCAAAAGTTTGGCCTTTAGTTGATTAGCAGGTGGGGAACAGTGACTCCCCACCTTTTCTACACAGGAGTAAGAATCATGAGCAGTGCCGAAGAACGTTTTAAGCGTATATCAAACACCCTCGCCCATGAACATGAGCAGGTCAGTCAGGGCAAAATGATGTCCAGCGATGGGATACGCTACCGGGACAAATTCTTTGCGTTTTTCTATCAGGATGAAATGGTCTTCAAATTAGGCAGGGAGACGGAACCGTCTGAAATAGGCGTCAAAGAATATAGCTTACTATCGCCCTTCAAAACCCGCCCACCAATGAAAGACTGGTTCCAGATACCCTATTCAGAGGCCGATCACTGGGACGCCCTTGCCCGACATGCTTTGCAGCGCATGAAGTCTCAAGTAGATGGATAGGTATGAAGGGGACGCCAATCAATGTCCCCCTTCCTAATTAATCCACCGATTCTTTCAAACCATCAAGGAGTGCCGTCCAGTGTTCACGCATTTGTTCCCGCTGCTCGGCATTTTGCAGCCATTCGTGATGGATGCTGATAGTAGCTCCCGTTTTGGCGTGGATCACTCTAATCTGAAGGGTTGAGGCGAAATCCCAATCTCTGGGCTGCCATCGCATACGGATGAGGTTATACGCCTCGTAACTTCTGATTTCGATGCTGGCTCCATCACTGGCTTCAAATGTCGTACTTTTTTCGTAAACAGGCGCTTCAGGGCCTTCTTCCCAGGGGATGCCCAGCGCGTCCATAATCATCTGCCATGCTTTTGTCTGGCTCACCGGGAGAGTTCGCCTCACTCCTATTTCCCAGCCCTGCCCTTTGGTTTTTCCTACCGGATTCTCTGAATTCATCTTCAACTCCTAACTGCCGCGACTACCTCAATCTCGATGAGAAAGTCTGGATGGGCCAGCCCGGCAACAAAGATACCACTGATGGTCGGCGGATGGGTGCTCAGGTCCTGAAATTGCTGCGCCGCCATAAAACCCTCTTGCAGCGGTTGGCCCTGTACGATATAGATGGTCATTTTGAAAACATCCTTCAGCGACGCACCACAGGCTTCCAGCGCCGCCACGACATTGTTCATCGCCTGAACGGTCTGATCTGATATGTTGTCGCCAACGATTTCTCCGTGCTGGTTGACAGCATTCTGCCCACCGACGTAAACCAGTCTGGCGGATGGTTCAATGATGGCTGCCTGTGAATATGCCGGGTTCTGGTGAAGCGTGTCAGGGTTTACTCGGGTAATCATTTCAGGAACTCTCCTTGTATATGCTTCCTAACTTATCTCTATTGTAAAATAGATTCCGGTCAATATCGGTCCTGATTGAAAGAGATTTCTCGATGTACAACCCGACTCTGCGTTTGCTAACGATTCTTGAGCTATTACAGTCCCACGAGCAGCTCAGCGCACAGGAACTGGCGGAGCGGCTGGAAGTTGAAGAACGCAGCATCCGCCGCTATATCATGATGCTGCGCGATATTGGCATCCCGATTGATAGTGAACGCGGAAGGTATGGCGGCTACTCTATCCGACCGGGATTTCGTATGCCTCCCCTGATGTTCAACCATGATGAGATTGTTGCAGTAATGGTAGGGCTGATGTTTATCCGGGAACTTGGCGCACTCGATAACCTCTGGATTGACAGTGCAACATCAAAGATTGAGCGTGTTTTGCCAGAAGAACTCAAAGTCAGGTCCAATGCCCTGCGCAAATTTTTGTCGTTGGATATGCTGCCATTTCCGATATATGGCGTTTCAAGCCAACATTTGCTGGCGATCAGCCTCGCCGCATCCGAAAAACGGTGTTTGCTGGTCAGATATATGTCGCCGCAGGCTGAAGTGACGGAGCGTATCATTTCACCGTATGGGGTCCTCCTACATGGCAAAATATGGTACGTCCCGGCCTACTGTCACCTGCGCGAAAACTGCCGAATTTTCCGGTTGGATCGGGTGCGCGATGTTGCGGATAGTGAAGAAAATTATGAAGCAGCAGATATCGACCCCAAAACATACGTGCTTGAATCGTTGGCGAATATGCCCGGTATCTATGAATTCAAGGTCATCTTGCATGTGCCACTTGAAACGGTTTCGCTGATTGTTCCCCCATCAATGGCGATTCTCGAAGAACATTCTGGTGAAACATTGATGCGATGTTATGCTGACGATGCCTACTGGCTGGCGCGGTATCTCGCCCGGCTTGAGTTACCGTTTACCGTCATGGAGACGGATGAACTGCGACTTGCCATCCGAAACATCGCCGAACAGATGCTTGCCAGCCTTCAAAAACAGATGGGCGGTTAACCTGGCTGCCAGAAAACAACCCCATCCTGATAGTGTCGAGTCAATTTACCATCACGCTCCAGCATATCGATATGGCCCAACACTTCGGACAGCGCCAGATATTTATCATCATCACCCACCTGACTGAATAATTTTTCGGTCATTTCCCACAGATTGTGGGCGTTTCCCTCAAATAGTTGCAGAATCGACGTCGCTCGATTGTTGTGAAACTCGATTCGCTTCTGGACTAATGCCGGAACATCTCTGACCTCACTGCCATGCCCGCTGTAGGCAATACTGATGTCGAGATTTGCAATGCGCTGTAACTGTTCCAGATACTCAATTAAGCGGCGTGGTCGGGTTTCACCGACGGTTGGGGCGGGTTCCAGCAGTGGATTTGAGCTGATTTTCTGTATGATATGATCACTCGCCAGCAGTATCCGCGTTTGTGGTTGGTAAAATGTGATGAGATCGCCTGCATGACCGGGTGTATGGTAGATGCGCCAGCCATGCCCCGCCATCGTAATCGTATCGCCTTCATCAACTTTCTGAATATCTGTCACGGGAGCGCTGCCGAACATATCGTACCAATCCTTGGCATTTTCCATCGTGTCAATAATTCGTTGCGGGACGCCCGCTTCTCGATAAATTCCGTTGACGAATTTGAGATAATAACTGTAGGTGGCATCCTGATCATCAAGATAACGGGCACAATATTTGTGGCAAATAACCTGAGCTTTAGATTCTTCAAAGATACGCCCTGCCAACCCCAGATGATCAATATGATGATGGGTGATGACCAGCCGCTCAATATTAGAAATAGCATAGCCGCGTTCTTGCAGGGCGTCCTTCAGATAATTATAGGCTGCTTCCGTTCGTGGCCCGGTATCAACCAGCGTCAGCTTATCGCCTTCCAGAAGGTAGCAGTTGACCGGTCCCACCCGAAACGGTGTGGGGACGGCTATCTTGTACATGCCATCAATGTAAGTGTTTATGAGTTTACTGGTCATCTTCTTCTGGACGACTCGCGATAATCACCGTCCAGCTTCCTTTCTGAGTAACCTTGTCATCCTGATTGATGATTTTCACATCGAATGTCACAAATCCGCCACCGACCGCTTTATTCTCGCGCTTTTTGGTGATTTGAATCTCCGTGCGGATGGTATCGCCTATCAAAATCGGCTGGCGGAACTTCCACTCTATTCCGGTGAACGCCAGCACCGTTCCCTCAAGAAAGCCGGTCGAATATGCCTGTCCGGTCCCTACGGAAAGGCCGAGCATCCCGTGGGCTACGCGCTGCCCGAATTCGGTCTGTGCGGCGAAGGTTGCATCGGTATGCAAGGGATTGTAATCACCGGAAATGCCTGCAAAATTGACAATATCGGCTTCTGTAATGGTGCGTCCACCGGTCACAAAGGTATGACCTTCTTCCAGTTCCTCAAAATACAAGCCGCGCATTGCCATAAATATACTCCCTATTCAAATCGTAATTCAATTAAATTGTTATCTTTAGTCTAAAGCGTGCCCCTCCATCTGTCCAGATTTGGTCTGAATGCGATAAAATCAAGGAGTGATTATGTAATGGAGAACCCCGTAATGCCATTAGAAATCGAAGCAAAAATTTATATCCCGCACCTTAAAGACGTAAAGGCGCAGTTATCAGACAGTAGTGCGGAAATTATTGCTCCCCGTGTTCATGAGAAAAACCAGCTATTTTTAAGCCCCTACCAGGATTTCAAAACCGAGCGCATCGTGCTGCGTTTGCGGCAGGATGAAAAAAGCAAAATTACTTATAAATCGCCCGCACCACAAGATACAGCGGGTGTTCATTCACGGGTTGAGATTGAAACCACCGTCGGCGATTATGAGGCAATGGATGAACTCTTGCAGGCGTTGGGCTATACACATGGCCTGTACTATGAAAAATACCGCACGATTTATCACTTCGAGTCTATTCCTGATGCAGACATCATGCTTGACGAGTTGCCATTCGGTAACTTCATTGAGGTCGAAGGCACACCCGACGCCATTGAAGCCGTTCTGGAAGAACTTCATCTTACAGATAATCATCGCTTAAGCACCAACTACGCCGGGATATTTGAAGCGATCCGCGAACACCAGCAACTCAGCGACATCAATCATATCGCGTTTGATGCGTTTGACGGTGTTGAAGTTGATGGCACCATTTTTGAGGAGTTGTAAATATGGCGTTGTTATTGCTGCATGGGGCGTTAGGTGCTGCCGCTGACTTTGATTCACTGTTGCCATTGCTAGACATGGAGGATGTTTATACGTTTGATTTTGAGGGGCACGGCACACAAGCGCTCCCGGAGGGTCCGTTTAGCATTGAGCAATTTGCGAACAATGTCGTGATGTTCATGAATGACAATGATCTGGAGTGGATTGATATATTTGGCTACAGCATGGGGGGTTATGTGGCACTCTTTCTTGCGTCAGAATATCCGCTGCGAGTGGGCAAAATCATGACCCTCGCCACCAAATTTCACTGGACGCCGGAAGCTGCCGCACAGGAAACCCGCTTACTTGATGCGGACAAAATACAGGAAAAAGTGCCGCAATATGCCGGGGCACTGGCACAATTACACGGCGATACGTGGAAGGATATGCTAGCAGCAACTGCGGAGATGATTCACCATCTGGGAGCAGCGCCACCCCTTACGGATGAGCGGCTGCAAACGATAAAAAATCCCGTTCGCGTCAGTCTGGGCGACCGGGATAAGATGGTTACGCTGGATGAAACCGTTCATGTTTACCAGCAGTTATCGAACGCCGAGTTTCAAGTTTTTCCGTCAACGCCGCATCCCATCAATCAGGTTGCGATGCCGGTGCTGGCAGAGGCCATCAACACTTACTTCTCTTGAGTATAACCGAGGTCTTCCAGGCGAATCATGAAATCATTTTCCGGAACTTCAAAGCGGTTGATTAAGGCAACCTCGGATTGCCCGGATTCAAGGGCATGTTCGACCATCCGGCGGGGCATCATCAGTACACGGGCAAAGGTATTGGTCAGGTTCTTGCTGTGAAACACGGGTTCCAGCCCATGTTCAACGCCCCAATCTGAGCGGGCAATATGGCGGGCCAGCAGGCGGGCCACCGACATGCGCGGGCTATAGCGGTCCGTCATCACCAAAAATGATGAGGTTAACTCCGCCAGATCAGCACGGGACCAGAGGCCATCGCGTGGGCGTTCAATCATCAGTTCAACCGGCACAGGCGGTTGATCTACGTCAAAGGCTTCCATTATCTCCTGTACCGCTAATTCCATCTGTTCTAAGGTTACTTCGTCACTCATGCGCTGCCTCGACATATTCAAAGAACATTAAAAGTGTCTTACCATAACGCCGCTCATCGTACAGTTCAAGATGCTCCAGAGGCAAATCTTCTTTTTCCGCCGGGTCAATCTGCACAATAACCGTAGCATCGGGAACCATATTGCCGGGATATTCCTCCAACTTGAGGAGCGTCTTTTTCCAGAGTTTTTTATACTGGGGAGGCGCAACATATATAAATTCAAACGGTCGTGGTGCTGCGCGTTCCAGATAGGCCAGCGCATCGGTATGCAGGACTTCGGCACGATCCTTCAGACCTGTGCTTTCCAGATTTTCCTGAATGGTCTGAACGGCAGCGCGGTTGCGTTCAATGAACCGTGCATACGACGCTCCCCGGCTCAATGCTTCAATGCCAACCGCCCCCGTGCCACCATATAGGTCAAGAAATGTACGCTCAATAATCGAACTGCCTAGAATGCTAAACAGGGCTTCTTTGGCGCGGTCGGTTATGGGGCGAGTGCTGTCGCCGGGAACCAATTTGAGACGGTGGCCTCTAGCCGTGCCTGCGATAACTCGATGGCTCATCTGAATTACACTTCTACTATTTCGCGAATGGCGCGAATGCTTGAGATGGGTGTATTGGTCATGATCACGCAGCCAGTAGACAGGATGAAGCGTTCACCCTTGACCGACTCGATTGCCTGACGCGCTTGCTGCTGAGTAGTTGTCGGCGTTTGTGTGTAGACATCAAAACGCCCCAGACCGCCGGACACCGCGCCGCCAAACATCTTTTTCCCGGTGGGCAGATCGGGTTCAGTCTCTTGATCGTGCCAGTTGATAGCCTGAACAGGATAGTCGGCCACCAGATCAAACATAGGCAGCGGACCATGCAAGTGCATCATGTTAAACCACCAGTTTGAATCCAGCGCGTTCAGGATTTGCAGGTCAAACGGCTTTCCAAATTCCTCATATTCGGCGCGGGTCAGCCTGGAGTAGCTTGCGTGTTGTATAGCAAAAAAAATGCCAGCCATTTTGGTTTTGCGCAGTGCATCCAGAAATTTGATGGTGTTGCGCGTGATGATTTCCAGCCCCTCCTTGAATTTTTCTGGCGCGGTGCGCAGGTGCTGGATCATGACATCTTCGCCCGCGATATTTTTGGCCTGTGACAGCGGGTTAAAAATCGTCTGGATAAACGGTACATCGCCCTTAATCGCATCATTCATCAATTTGATGGTCTCAACCTGCTGACCGATTGTGCCCTTCAGCGGGTCTAACTCACGCAACGTCGTCCAATCAACGGGTTTACTCACGACACGCCGCGTGTACTCGCGTGTGCCTTCCAAACTACCCTGCCATTCATCCTGAACACCATAATCTGTCACGCAATAACTACTGGCCGGGGTGATCTTAATAAAATCCCAGTCCCAGCGTGTCTGGAAATCAACAACGGCGTTTACCAGATCGGCGGGACGCTGGTCATCGCCGGGCCAGTGACGCCACAGCGCGACCGGAACCCGGTCGGTTTTCTCGCCTGCGATGGTTTTTTCCAGACGTTCGCGTTTGCTTAAGGTCATCTACAATTCCTGGCTAAGCTGATTAATTTGCTGTTTTACCATGTTTGCCAGCATAAAATATCTTCCGGGAGCACCTGCTGCTTCTTCTTCAGCGCTGACACCATCTATCCGGGCTTGCACATGAAGAAATATTTCTTTCGCCTCGCCATTGTTGCCAGCAGCTTTTTCAGCCAGTCCCAACCCATAAAGGGCATCTAGATTTTCGGGGTCCCTGTCCAGAATCTCGCGAAATTGCTGAATTGCTGTGTCATGGAATCCCTGACGATGTGCTTTCCATGCCTCACCAATCTCGTGATCAATTGGGTTATCGGACATATGCCACCTTTGTCTTTCTGCAAAACGAGTACATCAATTTAGTGGCGACCATTTTAACACATCAACGGTCTAAGCCATAGCCAAGCGTCACAATCATGAGCAAGGTGATGCCGCTCACCACAAAGCCCCACAATTGGAGGAAAGTATGGCGAACTGTTGCCACCAGTTCGAATTCACCGTCTGGAACGGTAATTTCCATCAAACCTGACTCTCCATCAACACGGATTGCAACCGGCTCCCCGTCAACCGTGATGGACCATCCGTCAAAAGCAAAGCTGTTGACGGTGATTCGCTGCGATTCATTGAACTGAATGAAATATTCACGATTTGCCGATGAGTCGATCCTGAACAAGATAGTGGTATCTGGTGATACCAAAAAAAATGATTGGCTCGGATCAGGAACCTGATCAACATTTTCTGGCAGCAAATTACCGTTTGCTACGGTTGCTAGAATGCCGGTCTCTTCCTCAAATTCGCGGTATTGGGTAATCGTCAGGGTGCGGGGGTACGGCTGAAAGTCGTTCAGATAAATATATGGCACAGTCAAAACAATGACGCCCGCTGTCAGGTGAGCGGCACGGTTGGGGAGAGCATGGCTGATGAAAACGCCCGCGCACATGGCCGCCAGTATCGTCCACAAACCGATGAGATCATGGCGCATTAATGGCCCAATTCCGTAAAATGGCGACCAGATAACACCATCGACCGTTACGATAAGGGCCGTCAGTATAACAAGAATGATGTGAAAATAGAGCAAATGAATCTGTTGTCTTCTTACGACCCACACGAAACTGGCACCAACCAACCCGGCCAATGGCAGGCTCAAGTAGAACGCAAAGCCACCAATGTCTGCCGGAGGGCCAGTCTCAACCCAATGTACCCCTGACTCAGTGAAGTAAGGCAGCAGGTAGAATGCTGATAGGAACATCCCAAGTGATATACCGCCAAACAAAAGCCGCCAATCGGATGTGTGCTTTTCCAGAACAAGTAGTAACGCGCCCCAACTCAGTACCAGTGTCACGAGAATGAGCGACAGTGTGTTTTCGGCAAGCAGCAGCAAGCAAATCACAATAGACAGTGTAGCGAGATCGCGACCACGCCCGCTCCTGAGAACACGCTCTACTGCCCACAGACACACCGGGAACAATCCAATCGCCAGCAGTTCACCGCCGTCGGAGTGCTCATAAGGTCCCAATCTTAGTAGATAAGGAGACGCAGCAAACATCAAAGCGGAATACATACCTGCCTGAAGCCCCCACCGCTGGCGGACAAAACCAAATGTGCCAGCGATGCCAAGCATCATGCCAACTGCAAACACAAAGCGCACACTGACGTAGGCTGGCTCATCCGTCAAGACGTTATGCACACCGCCAAGATAGTGCGGCAAGGGGGCGAGATAGGTGAAAATGGGGGAGCCATAGCCGCGATTGTAGAAGGTTGACCACTGCGGGTAGAGATAACCATCGCGGATATGCTCTGAGATGGCGTAGACGCGCCACATCTCAAGCTCGGCTTCCTGAGAAGGTGGCAGCCCGCTTCTCAAAAGAAGAGGCACACACACGAGGATTATCACGCTTACAATGATGACAGTGGGCCAGTGAATGCGCCGCTGGCGTGGGCGCATCCATTCCGGTAAGTCTTCAACTGATAATCCGTACTGCTCAAGCTCATTCATTGTGCCAACTCAAATTTCACCACCCGGTCAATTGCAGGTGGTTTGGATACCAGGCGGGTACACAACGCATGAGATGACTCTAAACGTCATGGGATGAGACGTAAAGGTGAAATTGCTTATCTACCGTTGCCCTAATGCATAAAAGTCTTCGAGAGGGTCTTCAGTTCCAAGAATAGGCACGTTATCCCACGGATCGATTACTTCGAGTGTGTCGGCCTTTACCCAGCCAAAAACCCAACGGTCCTCATCGAAGTAAAAAATATGACCGAAGACCCATTCGTTAAATTGTCCGATGATGTAAAACCGCCTACTCTCCGATGTCAGCAATTCACTTGTTTCATCACGAGATGCTCGAATTTCAAGATTCTCGCTCACACCAATACCTTTATCAGCGCGTGGCGGCAGCATAGTATCCAGTTTCGCACAGACTGAACCATATACATCTATCACCAGACCATCAGTAACATAGGCATAGTCTTCATTTACTGGAATAAATTGATCTGCCCGTGCAATAATCTGTTGCGTTTCACGATCATACAGGTTTTCACGGGCAGTCTCCCAGCCCTGATAGACACTTACATATCGATGAGAATATGAACGCATATCGGCAAGGCCGTCTATGCTCTCAATAATCTCGCCAGAAGCAACTTCAACTATCTTGGTCTGGTTGTCTTGAGAATCGTAGTAGTGAATATACTGGTCGTTATCAATAATGAAAACATTCCAGAGGGCATCCGGGTGCTCTATATCCATTTCATAAATGGTCTGACCTGTTTCTACATCGGCGAATTCAACGTGATTGGCTTCAGGGTCATAGATTTGTATCAGGCTTCCACCTCGACTGAAATCTACAAGACGACTGTACTCCTCACGAATGACTCTACCTGTAGATATTTCGATGAGTTGAAAATGTAAACGCTCTGGACGATTGATGAAGTAGTCAACTGGACTGAGTAAACGTTGAGGGTCAGAAGAATATCCTATGTAAGTTTCAACCGCGCCCGATGAAAGATCAACAACCTGGAAACTGTGGGTAAACGGATTCCAATGAACAACATATTTCCCATCAGAAGTAAATAGAGCACCAAGATAACCAGCAGGCGCTGTAGGATCTTTATCGGGAGTCGAAACAACATAAAGCGGTTCATCATTTCCAATTTCATAGACATACTGTAGTGCGGTGGAAAAATTGGACAAAAATCACCACACCAATAAGAGAGGGTTTTGGGGATTAGCCCAAGCCTCAAGTTCAAACTCAAGCGGCGTTTTATA
>JAKEEQ010000175.1 GCA_022616515.1 Chloroflexota bacterium
CGGGTCTTTCTTGCCAACCTCGGTAATCACTACAAATCCGGCATCCAGTGCGCGTTTGATAACATCATTTCGGACGTGCCGCGGTATGGTGATTGTGCCATCGGAGATTTCAAGGGTTGTGAAACCCAAGTCGCGTGCGCCTTGCAGGTAATCCGGGAAACAACCCTGAATCAGTGCCAGTTCCATCAGCGTACCACCGGGATAGATATCAACATCGTAACTCCGAACCAGTTCGATTTTGCGGCGCAAGAAATCCTCGGTGAGCAGCGCCGATGTGCCAAAACTCAGCTTGACATAATCCACGTAAGCGCCAGACATTTCCAATAAGTCGCCCGTGGCGATAAGCCCCTGACAGCGATCCAGTATCATGGTGATACCGCGCTGTCGTGGTTTCACGTCCACCCGACCCGGTGCCACATCGGAGACAATGTTTCCCCAAGCTCGTTTTGCAGGATGCCCATTATTGTTCATGGAGTTCAATCAACTTCCTCAATCCAGATTCGACTTCTTGCAAACTTGCTCCCCAAGGTACAATCACCCGCTTGCCGTCAATTTCCAGACGGTCTTCCAGTAAACAGCACTTCACAAGTTGCAAAGTGTTGCCATCATGAGCCTGCTGGCGGGGACACATTTCAATACAGGGTGCCTCAGTTTGATAAAAATGGCGGTGTATCTGGCGGCTGCGTTCACAGGCGATCATGACCCAATCCCGCTTATCGGGTCGCTCATCCAGAAAATAAGTAGGCACATCGAATTCAAGCCCGGAAGCGCGACACGGAATCAGGTACGCCGAAGCATCGGGGGATTGCTGTGCCAGATTGCGGAAGTCAATGTTATGTGCCTGTAATTCCACTGCCGGCAAATCAACATAGGCGACAACCTGCTGCGCCATCCGAAACAATTTCGGCGGTTCAGGCGGGATTACGTCAATGACCTCAATTTTGAGTGGCGCGGGGTGGTATATGAAATTGACATGCCCATCTAACCCATGAACAACCAGCGTCGCGCTTGAATCCAGCCCCAGTTCACGCGCTTTAGCGGCCAATGCTGAAGGGTTGCCGGTATCGATGGTTCTGTCTTCGACCTGCCAGCACATATCCGGTAAAGCGAGAATGGATACACCGGTTATGGGGCTAAAGAGTGATTTTTCGTCTTGGCGCTCAACCACGGCTACCGCGCAGGCCCCGGGCTGTTCCAAAATAACAAACCGAGTTCGCCGATACGAATCTTTGCCAAGCAGATGCGTCGTGATGGCCTCAGGTGTCATGGCTGCGGCGTAGGGCTGTACGCTAACCTGACGATACGGAAGCGGCACAAAGTTCTGGGGAAATGACACTTCGTTGTTCATCGGACAGATACCCTTAGATTACTGAATGAGCCGTATCGGGATTTCAAAAAAACACGTTCCCTAACCCTGCTGAATACACTTCTGATAGAGTTCTTCATGAGCGGCGGCCGTTTGGTGCCAACTAAATTTGGCAGCGGTCTGTAAACCATTAGTGGCTAATCGTTGGCGTAGTGGCGGATCCTGACTCAAATACATGATTCCTGTGGTAATCGCTGCTTCGCTAAATGGGTTTATCAACAGCGCATTTTTCTCTGTTTCAAGATACTCCCGGAAAACGGGCAAGTCTGATGCCAGCACAGGCAAGCCAGAAGCCATCGCCTCCAGAACCACCAGTCCCCAACCTTCTTTCACAGACGGGAACGCGAGGATATCCGCCGTATGATACAAATCGGGAATGCGGTCATCGGCCACCGTACCTAACAGAACAATATCTTGGTTGAGTTGCAAGTTTGAACGTTCCAACATCTCAAAGAATTCGATGCGGTATGGCGTATAATCGAGCAGGGTTTCGCCGCCAACCAGCAGTAAGACAGCGGCCTGCCCCGCGGCCAGAAGTTTTTTATGAGCCTCCGCAAATGCACTGACCAGGCGTATTGTGTTTTTGCGCGGCTCAATTCCGCCGATATTCATCAGCACAAGCTGATTCTGTAAACCAAGTGCAGTCCTTGCTGCACGACGCTGTGTGTCATCTGGCGGCCTAAATCGTTGTAAATCAACCCCATTGTAGATGATGTGACTATCTACACCGAATTCATCATGCAAGCGTTGTTGCCAGTAACGGCTAACCACAATGCGTTGATTCGGGCGATAAACTGAATCTTTCTGACATTGGACGAGTGTGGGTGTTGTGAAATCATCAATGTGATGAACAGTGCGGATAAAGGATGGAATGAAGCCATCTTCCCGTAAGCGCCACACCGCATTGGCTGAAACGCAATCCTGCACATGATAAATATCAAAGGATTCCGCCAAGTGGCCGGTCATAAAATCATAATAAGTTTGAATGTAACTCTTGATACGCTCATCCAGCGACACTTCATCGCCGGGTATATCAAAAGGAATGAGGGTATGTGGCACAGTCGTTGGGCGGAAAAAACCCTGCTGGTCTTTGCCCAGTGCAAAAATGTGAACCTCATGCCCAAGTGCCTGAAGACTTTCCGCAAGTGATAGGGTGTGGATGACACCCCCGCGTGGCTTGGTCGAATACGTGAAACTGGCAATGCGTAGCTTCTTGGTCGCCATATTGGTTTTTCAACCCTTATTATGATGAAGTTAACCCGGCATCTTTTTTGGCCTCTTTGACCACCTCTTTTAACGTCGTGGGGTCATCTCCAGCCGCCGCACGACGCGAAACTTCCTCAAAGCCCTTGCTCGGATCAATCTTCAAGCTGTCATACTGTCGGCTCAGATTCTCAACCGCTTTACGTCCGTCAATTGCCTGTAACTGTCCCGATTCACCGCCACCGCGCACTTGAATCAAGCCGGGACGCGAGACGATGCGCCTCAATGCTGTACTTTCGCAGTGTAGGCAGCGGGGTTTTTCGTCCACAGCGCTAAACGAGCGAAAAAAGATTGACGATTTTTGCCCGCAGTTGTGACATTGAAATTCGTAAATTGGCATAGTCATCCTCCCTTAATCGGTCACAATAGCTGCGGCGGCCCGGGCCGCCTGAGCATTGGTTGGCAGAACAAGGGCCCCGGCATCCCGAAGCAGCGCTTCCTGATGGCGCAATCCTTGGAAATCCTGCTCGGTTCCACAAACGTGGGCAACAAACGCCAGATAACGACTCTGCTCGGCTGCCTGCGCTCTGGCTTGGCGAATGGTCTCGCTAAACACCTGTGCCGGATTCTCATGAGCGCCATAACCAATTACCACATCCAGCAAAATAACCGCGACCTGCGGGTCAGCCGCTTCTTTCAGAATACGTTCCTGCCGCAGACGTAAACCAATCATGGGATGTGGTCGCCCTTGGGTAAATTCCTCCTCTCCCATGTCGATGCAGGTGTGTTCGCGGCTCTGC
>JAKEEQ010000176.1 GCA_022616515.1 Chloroflexota bacterium
GCTGCTTTTTCCGCAATCATGATGGTGGGCGCATTGGTATTGCCGCCGATAACATCCGGCATGATTGACGCATCAACAACACGCAAACCTTCCACACCATAAACCTGCAACTGTGGATTGACGACAGCCAGCGTGTCTATGCCCATTTTGCACGTTCCACAATAATGCCACGTCGTTACCAGCGCTTCACGAACAAAATAGGCGAGTTCCTCATCTGCGTGTTTGTCCAGTCCGGGTGCCATTTCGTCTTTGATGAAACCCTTGAACGCCTGAGTGTTGACAAGTTTGCGGGCGAATTGGATACCGTCAACAAAGGTGTGTAAATCAGCTTCGTCTTCCAGATAATTAGGCTGAAGGGCTGGATAATCAAAGGGATTGTCAGAGCGCAGAGTCAGACTACCGCGGTTCTTGGGGCGCAGCAGGCTTAGATATATCCCAATATCAAATGGGTCAACTTTTTGACCGTAACCGGCGTAGAATTGCACATCAGGTATGTCGATTCCGGCGCGTGTCTTAAAGAATCCCCCTAATGTTGGCGGATTTTCGGCGAAATATCCGGTTTTGCTGCGTAAATACTCGGCATAAGCGGGACTCGCCAGTGAATAATCGCGGTCTGAGGGTGTTGTGGTAGTATAAAGTAATGGTAGCAGGGGATGGTCTTGTAAATTTTGACCGACACCGGGCGAATCGACAATTACAGGAATATCGAATTGGCGTAGATGGTCAGCAGCCCCGACCCCGGAAAGCAGTAAGAGTTGTGGCGAATTGATAGCGCCACCGCACAACAACACTTCGCGGTCAGCATATGCCTCTTTGATTTGGTTGTCATGCACATACTCAACCCCGACAGCCCGTTTACCCTCAAACAGAATTCGTGTGGTATGTGCATGGGTTACAGCCGTGAGATTGGAGCGATTCAGTGCCGGCTTAAGGAAGGCCATGGCAGCACTATGGCGTTCACGACTTTTATGTGTGAACTGATAGCGCCCGATGCCGTCCTGGGTTGCTCCATTAAAATCCGTGTTGTGAGCCATCCCAATTTCAATACCTGCCTTGATGATTCTATCGGAAAGCGGCGAAATATAATCGACATCGGCCACATTCAAGGGGCCGCCGACACCATGATATTCCGATGCCCCGCGCTCTTGATTCTGCGACTTTTTGAAATAGGGGAGGATTTCAGCATAGTTCCATTCTTCATTGCCGAGTTCCGCCCAATGGTCATAATCCCGCCGATGCCCGCGAATATAGGCCATGGCATTGATGGAACTGGTCCCGCCCAAAACTTTGCCACGATTCCAGTCAATGACTCGATTATGACAATGGATCTGGGGTTCGGTTCGATATGACCAGTCCAGCAGGGACAGGGTTAAACTACCCCACCGCGCCGGAATGCGAATATCGGGATGGGTGTCGGGGCCCCCGGCTTCGAGCAGCAGCACTGTATGTGCCGGATTTTCTGTCAGGCGATTGGCGAGAACACATCCCGCCGAGCCAGCACCTACAATGATATAGTCCACCATAACACAATCTTCCTTTATAAACTTTTGTCTAAGAATACCAATTTTTGCATCCGTGTACAAACAGGTTGTTAGCAATGGTCAATCAAAAACCCCGCTGTCGATTTGCCGAGGCGGGGTTTCGTCGTCGCGTCGTGATGCGTCGTCAGATGTTGTGGCTTCGCAAGTCCGCGTAGACTTTTCCGTTGGATTCAGCGACCATAGCATCAATCTTGGCCTGCAAATAGGGCGAGAAATACCCTTCGTACTTCACCCACAGGGCGGGATTCTTCCAGTCATCACCGGTGATGACCCGGCGACAACTCGCTGTTTCGCACATGCATTCGAACACATCATACGACTCACTATCGCAGGTCGCGTAGTCGAATGTGACCTCTTCATCGGCGGCGATATCGCGCATGGCTATTACGGCAATCTGCCCCAACAAGCCCGCATTCGGTTCGCAGCTATGGTTGAAATAATCACCATCGCCCGGAACCGTGGAGACAAGGAACAAATCATCTTCAACCTGAATCGTGAGACTTTTCAGTTCATCCGGTACCTCGGCTAACTGGTCACTGGTTGCCACAGTGCCACCGAACATCGCCAGCAACGCGCCCTTTGAAACGGGCTGCCGGGCAAAGATACCGCGCCCGCCCTTTTTAGGAGCCGCACGGCATTCCAGTGTTGGCGCAAGCCAACTATTCTGAAGTGTATGGATGTTCACTTTGACCTCGATTTGAAAAACTAGAGGAAATAAAAGAGAAGCGCAACATTGCTTAAGGCAAGCAAGTTGTAATCGACATTGTACAGGTATATGTGCAATATGTCGATATATGCGGGAAATTGCTATCGGGTAATGGTATAGACGAAACAGAAAACAGCCGAAACTTCCGCAAAAAATGCCCATTTTCCGGGCAAAATTTGCGGGGCGACCCGCCGAGTCGCCCCTACGAACCCAGCTTTTTAATGGGGAATTACTTCCGATCCGGCTCGTAGACAAGCCCGACAACGCCTGAACTCATGACCTTTGAATAGACAAGTTTCAGTTTCACCTTGTTTTCGTCTTCAAACAGGCGTTGCCCCTTGCCTAAAACAAGCGGATAAATGAGCACCCGGTATGAGTCAACAAGGTCATGCTGCATCAGGGTTTGAATCAGCCTGCCACTGCCGTGGACCACAATGTCGGGGCCGTCCTGCTGCTTGAGTTTGGTGATTTCTTCCACGATGTTGCCTTTGATGAGATGGGAATTGTTCCACGCAAGCGGCTCTTTCAAGGTCGTGGACACCACGTATTTGCGCGTACCGTTAAAGTAAGGTGCCCCGGGATCCTCATCGGTCCGCTGCGGCCATGCGGCTGCAAAGCCCTCGTAGGTTACACGCCCCAGCAGCAAGGGTTCGCTGGCCGATGTCTCTTCGCCCTTAAACGCGGCAATCTCGTCATTCCAGTAAGGGAATGTCCAGCCGGGATTTTCCATAACGCCATCCAGCGACAAAAATTCTGTGACCACCAATTTTCTCATGATTGATTTCTCCTTTCACCGTTCGCCATCAATGGCCGTATTGTAACCCAAGATAAAGGCTTGGTCTTGGAAAAAAACGCAATTTACTCGGTGACGCTTGCGCGAACTATTTGCGTCGGGGTTTGCCCAATGAAGCGTTTCAGGCTGTTGCTCAGATGCGCCTGATCAAAATAGCCCGTTTCGTGAACCGTGTCGAGAATTGAAATGCCATTCTCTAACAGTGTTGCCGCACATTTGGCGCGTTCAATTTGCTGAATAACCTTGTGCGGCAAGCCTGTCGCACGCACAAAACGATACTGTAGGGAGCGTGGCGAAAATGGCTGCGGCTGGCCTTGCAAGACAGCACCCACGACAGAATCATGCACCAGCAGCCCTTCCCGCACCAAGCGCTCGACAAACGTATCAGCATTGTCAAAATTCGGGATTTCCCACGTTGAGCTATCCAGCCAGAACGAGTGATTGCACGCAGCAAGCAGGTGCGCGTCCCTTCTATCCATGAGATTTCTCGGAAGCAGAGAGGGCATAAACGTGCCAAGTTTGAACACAATGCCAAAAAATTCGGCATCCGCAGGGGCAGATGCAGTCGTTGCTTTCGTCTCTGGCCCACGCACAGTGACTGTTATTTGACCCATGTATCGTGCCACCACAATCTCGGAACGGCTCTCGGCAAGTGAGGTGAAATCGCCTGCCTGCTCACTCTGGGTGCGCCAGATTTTTTCTATCAAAGGCGAGTCCGAAGGTCTTTCCTCAAAGCTAAATTGCATCGCCGGCATTACCTTTGTCTTATTCGCTGGTCGGGATAATGTCGATTATAGCAGAACTTTTGTTCGTAGGCCAGATGGTGGGGAGGGTGTAATCGGGTTTTGGGGCAGTCTGTGCAATGCCCCGCC
>JAKEEQ010000177.1 GCA_022616515.1 Chloroflexota bacterium
ATACTTGTCATTGAACTGTCCTCCTAAGTTGGTTGGTTTGCTGACTTCCCATCTTGGGAGACAGTTCTTTTTTGTCAACCCTATTTCACATAGAGCGTGTAATATACGTCTCATGTGAAATGAAAACCTGAACCCCCTCTGTCGCTAGCGCGACATCTCCCCCAAACGTGGGGGAGACGTGACCTGGACCTGTTAACATCAGGCTCCCAACACGATTATCAATTCCCTCCCCATGCATGGGGAGGGTTAGGGAGGGGTCACAAAGGCTCATGTTTCGCATATATTTCACATAAAACCTAATATAAGGGCTTGTTGGCGATGACCAATTCTAGCAGAAAACTTGACAGGGTTCCGCTCATTCATGTACCTTGTTCTATCGAAATCCAATGCGTGATTGATAATTCGCAAAATGTGGAATTAGACGCAACACCCCTCTCTGAATCCATTCTTCCCCTCTGTCCTTCGGACATCTCCCCATAAATGGGGAGAACGGGAGACTATTAATTCTCCTCCGCAAGGCGGGGGAGGTGGCGCATCGCGCCGGAGGGGGTGGGTAAGTAAATCTGCCTATTTTACATTTTGCCAAGACCGTGAAGGGAAACAGAATTCTGAGGAAGTTATGCGTCGTTTAGTCATTGTAGAATCGCCAACCAAGGCTCGCACTATTCGCGGTTTTCTGCCGAAAGGATATACGGTAGAAGCCAGTATGGGGCATGTGCGTGATTTGCCGCCGTCGGCGAAGGAAATTCCGGAGAAGTACAAAAATGAAGAATGGGCACGCCTCGGTGTGAATGTAGAGGCGGATTTTGAACCGCTCTATATTATACCCGCCGACAAGAAGAAGGTTATCAAGAACCTCAAGGAAAAACTCAAAGAAGCCGACGAGTTGTATCTCGCCACCGACGAAGACCGCGAAGGCGAAAGCATCGGCTGGCATCTGGTCGAAGTGTTGAAGCCTACCATCCCCATCAAGCGCATGGTCTTCCATGAAATCACAGAGGAAGCCATCCGGGAGGCACTGACAAATACACGCGGCATTGACGAGCAGCTTGTTCGGGCACAGGAAACCCGGCGTATTCTGGATCGTCTGGTGGGGTATACCGTGTCGCCGCTGCTGTGGAAAAAGGTTTCGCCGGGGCTATCGGCAGGCCGCGTGCAATCCGTCGCGATGGCGATGCTGGTGGAGCGCGAAGCCGAACGCATGGCCTTCCATTCCGGTACTTATTGGGACCTGCGGGCACTGCTGGCGAAAGCGAAGGGTACCTTTAACGCAATACTGGATAGCGTCGGTGACAAACGGGTTGCCAGCGGCAAAGATTTTGATGAGAACACCGGCAAGATCAAAGACAGCGTGAAGAACAAGGTCCTGCTGCTGGATGAGAAAGAAGCCGATAAACTGCGTGAACGGCTGAAGAAGGGTACATGGACCGTCACCGACCTCGAAACGCGCGATCAAAAACGCACACCGCCGCCGCCCTTCACCACCAGCACCTTGCAGCAGGAAGCCAATCGCAAGCTGGGCATGTCGGCCCGTGATACAATGCGGGTGGCTCAGTCGCTGTACGAAAATGGGTATATCACCTACATGCGTACTGACTCCGTCAATCTGTCATCACAGGCTATCGAGGCTGCCCGAAGTGCCATCGAGCAGCGCTATGGCAAAGAGTACATGAGCCAGACACCGCGTGTCTATCGCACCAAATCGAAGGGCGCTCAGGAAGCGCATGAAGCCATTCGCCCGGCGGGTAACAAGATGCCCACTGCCCATGAGTTGGGGTTGAAAGGGCGTGAATATAAATTGTATGACATCATCTGGAAGCGAACGCTGGCCTGCCAGATGGCGGATGCCCACCAGCGCTTCACCACTGTAACGATTGATGTCGAGGATGCCATCTTCAAGTCCATCGGCAAGCAAATCATCTTCCCCGGATTTTTGCGAGTGTATGTGGAAGGCTCCGATGATCCCGACGAAGCGCTCGAAGATCAGGAAACGCTGCTGCCGCCCTTGAGTGTAGGTGATGTGCTTGATCTGCGGGAGTTGGAAGCCATCGGTCACGAGACCAAGCCGCCCGCCCGCTTCACCGAAGCAGCACTGGTCCAGGAACTGGAGAAGGAAGGGGTAGGTCGCCCCAGCACCTATGCCACCATCATCGGCACTATTCAGGAGCGCGGTTATGTCATTAAGCAGAGCAACCGGCTTGTGCCGACGTTTGTGGCCTTTGCGGTGAATCGCCTGCTGCAACAGCATTTCCCCGATCTGGTCAATACCAAATTCACGGCCCACATGGAGGAAATGCTGGATGACATTGCTGAAGGTGACGCCGAATGGCTGCCCTATCTCAGTGATTTTTATCTGGGTGAGGATGGCCTTGAGCATCAGGTCATCGAAAAAGATCAATCCATCAACCCGCGCGATATTTTTGCGCTGTCGCTGGATGAAATTGATGCCAAAGTGCGCATCGGGCGCTATGGCCCCTACATTGAACAGGAAAACGGCGAGATCATTCGCGCCTCCATCCCCGAAACGCTGGCCCCCGGTGAACTGGATGTCGAGGAAGCCGAGCGCCTCCTGAAGCAGAAAGATGAGGGTCCGACCGTCTTTGGCTATTTCCCGGCGACCGGCGAACCCATGTATCTACTGGAAGGTCCGTATGGGCCGTATGTTCAGTTGGGGGATGGCGACGACAAGAGTAAGCCCAAACGGACTTCACTGCCCAAAGGTATGGGGCCGCAGGATGTCACCAAAGAGATTGCCATTGGCCTGTTGAGCCTGCCCCGTCCACTGGGCACTGATCCTGAGTCGGGTGAGGTTATTGAGGCAGGCATTGGACGCTACGGCCCCTATGTGAAGCGCGGCAAAACATTCCAGTCCCTGACCGATGACGATGATGTGTTGGCGGTCGATCTTGATAGGGCACTGGAACTGCTCAACCAGAAATCGACGAGACAGGGCGGCGTCATCCGGGAGTTGGGTGAACATCCCGAAGACAGTAGCCAGGTCACGCTCAACAACGGGCGCTACGGGCCATATGTGCGGCATGGCAAGACCAATGCCTCCGTGCCCAGAGGAACCGATCTTGACGCAGTAACGCTTGAGAAAGCACTCCAATGGCTGGAAGAGAAGAAAAAGAAGGCGTAAGATTCCTGTAGTCGGGGATTCTGTATTTTCGTAGGGACGCCCAACGGGGCGTCCGTCTCACAGGTGGCGAGATCAGTTCCAGAGAAGCAGGGTCATGAATCGAACAGACAGGCTGCTGGCTATCGTGCTTGAGATACAGGCCCGGAAACGGGTTCGGGCTGAAGATCTGGCGGATAGATTTGAGGTCAGCCTACGCACCATCTACCGCGATATGCTGGCGCTGATGGAGTCGGGCGTCCCGATTGTGTCGATTCCGGGTCAGGGCTATTCGCTGGTTGAGGGTTATTTCCTGCCGCCGCTGACCTTTAGCACCGACGAGGCAATTATGATCCTGCTCGGCACGGACGTTATCGCACAAAATGTCGATGCTGAGTATCGAAGCGCGGCACAATCGGCGAGTCGAAAGATTGTAGCTGTCCTGTCCGATCAACTGCGCCGCGAGGTCGAATATTTACAGAGCAGCCTTCAGTTCATCACCTTCAATGACCTTTCCACGCCGCAAACGCTCCGCCAGTTGCGACAGGCCATCATTCAATGCCGGACGGTGCGATTTCGCTATCAGTCCCGCTACCGTGACGATGAGTCTGACCGGGAGACCTTACGCGAAGTGGACCCCTATGCGCTTATCCATATCGGCGGCGCGTGGATGTTGATTGCGTATTGCCATTTGCGACGCGATAGGCGGCATTTCCGCTTGAGTCGCATGGAGGATGTCGTCATCCTCGAAAAGTCATTTACGCGCCCCGCCGATTTCGAAATCCAGCTCAGCAATCAAGATGACCGGACGGTCGTCGTGCGGGCACTCTTCGATCACGAGACAGTTCGCCGGGTAGAAGAAGCACCATCACTCTATCAGGTGGCTCAGGAGGAACATCCTGATGGCTTGCTTGTTACATTGACGGTGCGCCAGCCCGCCGACATCCTGAGCTGGCTGTTAAGCTGGGGATCGCATGTTCGGGTATTGGAGCCGGAGTCGCTGCGTGAATTGCTCACCGATGAGGCGGAAGGTATTTTGAAAAATCACCAACGCTACTGACATAATGTTGTCAGTCGGCTGTCCTACAATGAGGATGTAATCGAAACAATACCCGGAAAGGGAGAGCCGAAATGACCGATACACAGATATTGCGCGGAATTGCCACCATTAGCTTCTGGGCGGCTGACATGGAAGCGGCAAAGCAGTGGTATACCGACTTACTGGGCATCGCCCCCTATTTCGAACGTTCTGGCCCCGATGGCACCCTCGCTTATATAGAGTTCCGCCTCGGTGACTACGAGCACGAACTGGGCATCATCAACGATGCTTATGCCCCGCACGGTGCAGCCGCTGGTCCGGGCGGTGCGGTGGTATACTGGCATGTAAACGACATTGAAGCGGCACTGAAAAAGGTGATAGCGATGGGAGCGCAAGCATATGAACCGCTCACAGAGCGCGGCGAGGGATTCATCACCGCTTCGGTAATTGATCCATTCGGCAACATCCTCGGCATCATGTACAACCAGCATTACCTGGAGATTCTAAATTCGAGTGGCAAGGCGTAGTGCATGTCAGCAGTGCTGGTATGGGTACTCACCTATACCGGCAGATATCTGTTTGTTCTGCCAACTATCGAGAGAACAAAGGTCGATTTTAAGGGAAATAGGAGCATTGCCGATGACAGACACAGAGATTGTCTGGTTTGAAAATGCCAGCGACTGGGAGCAGTGGTTAGATGCAAATCATGACAAATCTCCCGGAGCGTGGTTAAAAATCGCGAAAAAAGCATCTGACAAGGTGTCGGTATCCAACTCGGATGCTCTGGATATTGCGCTTTGTTTCGGCTGGATTGACAGCCAGCGGCAGAAATTGGATGATGACTTCTACGTACAGCGTTATACACCTCGCCGCAAAAACAGTAAGTGGTCGCAAGTCAACGTTGAAAAGGCCGAAGCCTTAATCGGGGCTGGGAAAATGCGTGATGCCGGATTTCGGGAAATCGAGGCGGCAAAAGCGGATGGTCGCTGGGAGGCGGCCTACCTGCCTCAAAGCAAAGCACCTGTACCGGACGACCTCCGGCAGGCCCTTGATGCCAACCCGGCGGCAAGTGCCTTCTTCGACACGCTCCGCAGGGCAAATCGCTATGCTATCATTTACCGCGTAACGACCGCAAAAAAGCCAGAGACACGCCAGAAACGTATCGAGCAGTACGTAAAGATGCTGGCAGAGGGCAAAATGGGTAATGACTGAACGGGAGCAACACATAAAGCAATCGTCATGACCCGGTGCTCATCATTTGGTGGTCTGCTAAAAGAAATCCTGCCTTTTTGATGTGACAAAAATCATTTTTAGATGTGCCTAATTTTACTACAATAAAATAATCATGCTGCTACACTCGCTATAACGACAACTCAGCGAGGAACAACATGACCGAAACCATTCAAGATTATTCTCCCATCATGCAGGCGTTACTGGCGACGCTCTTTACATGGGGTGTCACGGCGCTGGGTGCTGCCGGGGTATTTTTGACCCGCAGTTTCAATCAAAAATTGCTGGACTGGTTGCTGGGCTTTGCAGCAGGCGTGATGATCGCCGCCAGTTTCTGGTCGCTGCTGGCCCCCGGCATCGAACTGGCCGAGGCGCAGGGAGTTCCGGGCTGGATTCCGGCGGTAGTTGGATTCCTGCTTGGTGGCGCTGCCCTGCGCAGCGTTGATGCCATTCTACCTCACTTGCATATGGGCAGGCCAACCGAAGAGGCTGAAGGATTGCACACCAGATGGAAACGTTCCATACTGCTGGTCACAGCCATCACCCTGCATAATATCCCCGAAGGACTGGCAGTTGGTGTAGCGTTTGGCGCGGCCAGTCTCGGACTGGAGAGTTCATCGCTAGCGGCGGCGATTGCCCTTGCAGTAGGCATTGGACTGCAAAACTTTCCCGAAGGCATTGCGGTGAGTATGCCCCTGCGGCGTGAAGGCTTAAGCAAATTCCGCAGTTTTTTCTACGGTCAAATGTCGGCGGCAGTCGAACCGGTTGCCGGGGTCATTGGCGCGGCAGCGGTGCTAATCGCCCGGCCATTGCTGCCCTATGCACTGGCATTTGCCGCCGGAGCCATGATTTTTGTGGTAGTCGAGGAAGTCATTCCCGAAGCGCAGCAAGAAGGTAATGGAGACATTGCTACTTTCGGTGTGATGGTCGGATTTGCGGTGATGATGGCGCTGGATGTGGCAATGGGTTAGCGCTCGGATGAACCGGGTGTTTTCGAGCGTGAAGATGCGGTTTTTTTGTGGGCAGACACTTTTTGCGGTAGAGCGCAATCTGACGCCATTTTGTGCCCCTCCTCTCTAAATCTCTCCCTGCAAGCGGAGAGAGACTTTGTGGCTCACTGATGCGAAAAATCGCCTTGACGTTGGCGTTTTGGGGATACATCAAACACGAGTAACCGCTGTCGCAGGGTGGAGGGGATGAGAAAGGCCGCACCCCCTCTCACCTCATTTACCGTGCGGCGACTATCCCATTGATGGCGCGGGTGATCTGTGACGGTGTAAACGGTTTTTCAATGTAATCGACAAACCCCACCTCACGCACTTTATTCCGTTCAAAGGTGTTTGCGTTGGTGGTAAAGGCGATCATGGGCACGAGGCGGAGATCGACATCTAACTGGAGTTCTTCGCGCAGCCGCCAGCCATCGATAAGAGGCAGATCCAATTCCGTAAAAATAATATCTGGTCGAGCATCAAGTGCTTTTGTCAAGCCGTTAGCGCCATCTCTCGATGCAATCACCGACGCGCCAAGTCGCTGCAAAACCAACTGTGCGGCCCGCAGACTCTTCTGATCGTTATCGATCACCAGTACGGTCATTCCCTTCAAAAGCTCATGTTGAGATGTCATTACTTTCTCTCCCCAAAAGTTATGCTGTTAACGGAATAGTGTAATTTTTGTCTGGTGTGGGTGTGTATTCATCCGAGGCACTGAAATAGAAGAGGTACTCACCATCATTAACCCGCTGCCGGGTCAACGAAATGAGTCTGAAACTATTGAGTTCACAGATTTCTATCTGTAACTCACGCAGGTGTGCCAATTCACGCCCCGAGCGAACATGAATCAGCTCTGACCCATCAACTTTAGACGGTGCACTACTGACTGGCATAATCGGCTCCCTTACCCGTTACAAACCCCATTGTAATCAATATTGGCGGTGAATACTGTAAAGATTTATTAACGAACCGCGATTTTTTTCGTATTAAGTAACCAGCCCGCATATAGTAAACTCGTGCGAGAGATTTTATAAAGGTATGGGAACATTTTTTGTGGTGCAGCGGTATGAACAAATTACCCCACCCTAACCCTCCCATCCCCTCTGTCGCTAGCGCGACATCTCCCCATTTATGGGGAGAATGGGGAAGGTTAGGGTGGGGAGAAAATGGTCATTTTCGGCGATGCCATTCACATTTTGCGTGTTCTTCAATAATCAATAAAGGCGACCAGATGCAAATCCCCGATAAAATCAATTCCCTGCGCGACTTTTATGCGTTCGAGCAGCATGTTAAAACAGCCCGCGCCAATCGCGGTCAGGAAATGATCCCCGACTGGTATGATGCGCCAGTCTTCTATTTCTCCAACCACAACGCCATCTACCGGCATCATGATGTCGTGCCCATGCCCGGACATACGCAGTGGCTGGATTACGAGCTTGAAATTGCTTTCATCATCGGCAAAGATGGCATCAACATCCCGGCAGAAGAAGCCATGGAATACATTGCGGGCTATACCGTCATGAATGATTGGAGCGCCCGTGATACGCAGCGCAAAGAGATGAGAGTTGGCTTAGGACCTGCCAAGGGCAAAGATTTTGCGACATCGCTTGGCCCGGAATTTGTCGCGCCAGTAGCGCTT
This sequence comes from Chloroflexota bacterium, assembly GCA_022616515.1. Taxonomy (GTDB): domain Bacteria; phylum Chloroflexota; class Anaerolineae; order Aggregatilineales; family J027; genus JAKEEQ01. The sequence continues at coordinate 8,013 of JAKEEQ010000177.1, forward strand.
GAACAGTACCGTATCGGTGAAGGAGCCGAAACACGCTTTGACTTAACTATGACCGCGCAGGTGAACGGTATGGAACTGTCACGCGGTAATGCGAAAGATATTTACTTTACGTTCGCTCAATTGATAGAACGCGCGTCTGCCGATGCCATGCTGTTCGCGGGTGATGTAATCGGCAGCGGCACGGTGGGGACGGGCTGCCTGCTTGAACTCAAAGGCGAAGAAAGTCCATTGGGCCGCTGGCTGCAACCCGGCGATGTCGTTACGCTGGAGATTGAGGGCATTGGCATCCTCGAAAATACGGTTGGCGAACCGCGTTCCTGACAACCAAGGAGCAATGATGCGTTATCCGTTAATGATATTGGTAATTTTGCTTGCCGTGATTCTGGTCGCGTGCGGTGGCGATGATCCAGAGGTGAGCGAAGACGAGATTGAGGTTGACGACAGCCAGAGTTTTTCGGTTGACTTTGAAAGCGAAGACAGCTTTGAGACTGGCTCATTTGGCAATGAAGGCGAGCTAACCATCACCAGTGGCGAGTACATCGTCACCAGCAATAATCCGAGTGGCAACACCTATCTGTGGGGTGACAGCCTGACGGGTGATAATCCGCAGTGGAAAAATGTGGAGATTGAGGTCGAGGCGCACGCCACCGCCGGGAGTGATGATAACTGGTATGGGGTACTGTGCCGCGTGAATGAACAGGGGGCCGGTTATGCCCTGCTGCTGAGTTCGGACGGTTACTGGGGCATTGCCCGCACCGACGGCGACAGCCTTTTCTTTCTGGAAAACTGGTCGCAGTCAGAGGCCATTAATCAGGGCAATGAGACCAATGAGATTCGTGCCTTTTGTCTCGACAATTATCTGGCGCTGTATGTAAACGGTGATTTTGTCGGAGACCACGAACATGACGAGGAAAATCGCCAGATTGACCAGGTAGGTGGTGTAGGATTGCTGGCTGGTGGCACGGAAGGCGATGTTGTCAGCGTGGCTTTTGATAACCTGATGGTGCGTTCGGCGGCACTGGAAGATGCCCCGAATACCCCGGCCCCGCCAACCGCCACCATCGAGCTTGAGCAGTTGCCAACATTGGAGTTAGCCCCGCTCGGAGAGGAAACCGCCGAGGCGACTGACACTGAGAATGAATAGATAGTGGGGTGTCACGAGCGGGCCGACCGGCGTGTCGGCCTCTACTCAGCCGCATGTTTAATGGCGATTCGTTATCTCCCGCTGTTTTGATTTAGCCACAAACACAAAATTGATACTCGTCCTACTCAAATCTGATTTAAGGGCTGTACCCTGACAATCGAGTAAAATGCGGGAGAAGCGGACAATGCCGGTATCAGTCAAGTGGTTAAAAGTAGATCACATCCTGGGTGTAAAAATGTATGGTCAGGTGGAGCGCATTGCGTTTATGCAAATGGATGAACAGCTAACGCACAAACTCAAGACGGCCCAATCCCCCCGGGTGCACGTGATATTCAACTGTAATGATCTCACCGGATTGCCGGGTTATGAGGTCTATCGGGACTCATTGTTTACGTACCAGAGTCGATTGGGCTGGGGCGTGGCTTATGGCAACAACGGTGTGACGCCCTACTTCATCAACAATTTCATGACGATGCATGAAATGTACTTCCATCTGTGTACATCATTCACAGAGGCACTCCAGTTTCTGATGATGGTTGACCGTGAACTGGCTAACAAAATAAATCTGAGTACCCTCTACTCAGTGGCTCAATAGGCAGCCTCTGTCCACTGCTGCGAAACTCGCTGACCTTTATCAAAATCATCAACGACCAGAATCAACTGATTATAATGGTCGCTGTAGAGAACCTCGATATTCACACCAGCCTCCGCCATCAACCGGGTCAGCTTGCCGAGTTGACCCGGAACGTCCTGTTTGAGCTTTTGCACCAGCACCTTTTGCACCGCCAGCACCTCGATTCCGGCTGCTTCCAGTGCCCGTCGGGCAGCCTCGCCATCCTCGAAAAGAAAGTGGGCATGTCCAGTACCATTGACAACAAACGCGCCGCCGCCTTCGATGCTGACACCAGCATCACCCAATGCCTCACCCATGTCGGCCAGCGCACCGGGCCTGTTCTCCAATCGAATGGTTACGTCGTACACCAGTTTTCTCCTTTTACTGATTGGGTTTGTGTACATTTTCGGATGCCGCATCAGGCATCCCTTGTATGTTAAAGATAGAATAGACTGATCCCGGTTCGTTTATAACCCATCCATCCCCAAACAAAAAAGCGGGACGTTGCCAGCCCCGCTCGTGTTTTCGATAATGAGTAGATAATAGCTCAGGATTGAACCAACCCGTCTTCTATGGATTTGGCGATAGCTTCCATTAAGGCGTCAATATCATCAAACGGACCATCGCTTGCCAGCACCTGCCCCAACACCAGTTGCAGCGTTCCTTCCCCGGCTGCACGGGCCTGCTCACGGTCCTTGAGGGGATAAAAATATTCCATGGACTGCTGCAAGCGAACCTGAATGCGCTCTTTGAGGTCATGTGCTTTGTCAAGATCGGTGATGATGACAAAATCGTTGGCGTCAGTATGCCCGACAAAATCGCTCTCTGTACCGACTTCGCGCACCGCATTGTTCACCATCAACGCCACTGCCCGCAGCACGTCATCCGAGGCCACAAAACCGTACTTTTCGCGGAACTCATCCAGCCCGCGAATCTTCAGTGACAGAATGGCCCAATCCGGGTCGGCGAAAATAAGCTGCTCCAGATTCTCATTGACCAGATCACCTTCGGAAAGATTGGTAATCGGGTTGATGAGGGGCTGCTGGCTGGCAGTGCGCAGCGCGTTGCGCACCCGCAGGCGCAGTTCCTGAATGTCAAACGGCTTGGTGATGTAATCGACCACGCCAAGCTCCAGCCCGGCCAATTTATCCACACGGTCGCGTTTTTCGGTCAGGAAAATAATGGGGATATTCTGGGTGCGGCGGTTGGTACGGATGCGGCGGCAAACTTCATAGCCGTCAATATCCGGGAGGCGGATGTCCAGCACCACAAGATCCGGGTCGATGTCTTTACTGATACGGACGGCTTCCTCACCCCACGACGCGGTGGAAACCTCATAGCCTTGAACCCGGAAATAGGCGTTCAGCATTTCTGACAGATCCATGTCATCTTCCACAATCAGCAGCCGAGATTTCGCTTCAGACACACTACCCCCTAACCGGAATCCAATCTGATAAATGGTAATGTAGCATAGGCCCTTTGGGTTGTCAAACGCTATTGCTCGAAACGTTAGCTATGGTTACTATAGGGAAGATTTATACCCGCCTAGGAGCAACTCAGGATGACAGAAACACCAAAAGAACGTCACAATGAACTCGTTTCGCTCGTTGAGCAGTATGTTAAGGCCCTTAATTCTTTAAACGAGAGCGACTATGTTGCGTTGTTTGCCGAGAATGCGGTGGTCAATGACCCATTTGGCACGGCAGAATATCTGGGCGAAGAAGGTTTGCGCCGCTTCTTTAAAGGCATGACGGATACCTGGCGCTACTTCGAGATGCGCGGCGATAAATTTTATCCGGGTGATGGCAACCGTGTCGCGGTGCGCTGGTCGGTGAGCGCTACGGCCAAAAACGGCAAGACGATTGAATTTAGTGGCGTCAGCATCTTCTATTTTGCCAAAGACAAGATTTCCGGGTTGGATGCGTACTGGCATTTCCGAAGTGTAATGAAGCAGCTTCGTGACTGAAATACAGGTTTTATTTACCGCCAATTTGCAGGCTGATTTTGAGTTCATGCCCTATCTGGCAACCATCATCCGGCGAGAACGCGGTCAATTTCCTACCCTGCTGCTGGATGTGGGCGGGGCGGCATCCTCTGACAACTGGCTGTGTCAGGCTACCGAAAATCGCGCTCCCTACATTGTGCTGGACGCAATGGGTTATACGTTGGCCCGCGCCGACGCACTGGATGTCGGCGGTATTCTGGGATTGAGGAAGACGGTTAATCTTTTTTTGACCGACGACAGTATTTCTTATACATGGCGCTATCAAGATATTGAGTTACATGTTGGCCCGGTATCGGTTGCCCCGTGCATCACCTGGACTTTGCCTGGCTGGGAAGTTGATTTTGGCAATGAGATTTACCAGCAGCATGATGAAGGGGTTTTATGGATCGCTGAACCGGATGGCTACCTCGGCAAAATCATCGCCGATTACCCGGCTATGATGGTTACCCGTGCTGAGAAAATCCCATTTGTACGAAAACAACCTGACCCATCCATCGTAGAGATGGTAAAATTCGTCGAGTGGGAGGCGCGTGCCTACCTGAAACGCGGGGGGAAAGATAACGCATGAAACTGCAAGAGTTGACCGGCAAGCTCGATACCTATTTTAACAGCCACGCTTTTAACGAAAGCGACGGCTGGACGTTCACAATGGATGACAGCTACATATCGTCATTCAGTCGTTTTGCCCGCGAACAATTCCTGCAAGGCTCATGGAATGGTTTGATGCTCGAAAATCCCGGAGCTGCTGGCGAGGTTGACCGCGTCTATCTCATGGTATTCCCCACGCAGGACATCATCGACACCATTATCGCGCAGGAAGTAGAGCGTGATGCGCCGGGTTCGATGATCTTCAGCCACCATCCGGTCGGCTTTTCGGAGCAGACGATGACCTTCCTTCCCATGCCCGTCGAGCAGCTTGAAGAACTGCGTGAGCATCACATCAGCTATTATAACTGCCATGCCCCGCTGGACTGCCATGTCAAGACCAGCACTGCCAATGCGCTGGCCGATGCGTTGGGCCTGACCGACCAGAAACGCTTTGCCTCCTATTACGGCGGTTACGCCGGGATTCATGGTAATGTCTCGCCGGTGCCGTTTCAGAAATTTGCCGAGCGGGTAGCGTCTGCCTGTGAACTGGAAACACTGCGCTACGATCAGGTGCGCCACAACGGCTTTGTGGTCCAGCATGTCGCCGTGATTCCCGGCGGCGGTGATGACCCCGACGAGATGAAAGAAGCCCAATCGGTCGGTGCGGATACTTATGTTACCGGGCACTGGTGGTTGTTTGGCGACAGTGAGTTTGCTGCCCAGCGCCGCAAAGAAGCCCGCCCCGTGATTGATAAACTCTCCATGAATCTGGTTGCCGCGTCGCACTATTCCACTGAACTGATCGTCATGCGCGATATGATGCAGGATTATTTTCAGGACATGGGATTGGAGGCGATTCTGCTCCGCCAGCAGAATCCGTGGGGATGACCCGCCAGATTTACCCGCAGGGACACCCCGTTGAGCGTCCGCCGCATCAAATTCAGGCAGTGAATTAATTTATAAAGTTAATTAATTAATTCAAAAAGCCCATCCAGACAGTATCATTTGAGCGGGAATTTGTTAATTTAGTAAATTAATTTCTGGTTTGTGTGCCGTTCGTGTGACTGATAAGGGTATCAGGTGTCATTTCCGGCGGACGCCATGTTGGAGATTCGGGAATTAATTCGCTAAGGAATTATTCCGTCGGGTGATATGATGATGGAATGGTTCTGTCACCTACGCCCACGATTAAAATCATGGGCTAGTGAAAACCAAAATCCGCTAAAGGGATTCAAAGGAGTGCCTTCAGTGCACTTTGGGTTTCGTTAGCCGCAGACTTTAGTCTGTGGCGCATAGATGGGACCCTTTCAGCCTGAGCGCAGCCAGAAAATGGCCCGTCTTTTTAAGCGAAGAATAGTGCTGATAGTCCGGTTAAATCTTGAAACGCCATACATGCTGTACGTGGCCCTAATGATTACCCGATTATTTCGGCAAGCAGCATAATGGCGTCCGCTGGCTAACGCATCCGACCCACCCAATGTTACCTGACAACGCTTTCATAGTCCCGGCTGTGGGATAATACTGCGGCGCTGTCAGAATAACAGGATAACAGGATACAGAAATTCAGAACTATTTTAAAGAGCGGGCAACCCGAAACCCAAGATCGAAGCTCTCGTAATCTGGCACTTTCCCGGAGCGTGAATCGACGCGGAAGCTTGTTTTGAAGGGAGTGAACCACGAGCTGCCGCGAACTACATGGGGCAAATCAATGTCTTCTAAATCGATAGATTTTGCTGTTTCATAGATAGAATTGGTCCATTCCCCCACATTCCCGGACATATCTACTGCTCCAAAGGGACTATTATCTTTGCCTTCATATACGGTTACAGGTGATGTGGTGTTACCCGCTTTCCTCTTAGTCTTACCCCAATTAGCATAAATTGTATCGTTATTGCATCTTGACGCATCCCATTCGTTACCCCAAGGAAAGACACGACCATCATTGCCTTGGGCGGCCCGCTGCCACTGCTGCTCAGTCGGCAGGTGGATATTCTCACTCATCTTTTCGCTCAGCCATTGAGTAAAGGCGTAGGCTTCGAACCACGAAATGCCGACCACCGGATGATCCGGCTTCCACAACGACTGCCACTCGTCGTCATCCCAGTAGCGGGGTGTGGTGTAACCTTGATTCTTTAACCACTGCCAGCCGCTATTGGTCCACCAGCGATCAGTCGTATAGCCACCGTCATTCATGAAGACTTCGTATTGAGCCACCGTCACCGGATATTTAGCGATGGTGAAGGCAGGCACGTCGAATGTACCGTGTCCACCTTCGAGTGTCACCTGCCCGGCTGGAATGTCAATCCAGTCGAACGGTGGGGGGAGGAGGTCTATACTTGACGCAGATGCAGCTGTTACAAAAATGTCATCCCCAAGCTGGTCCGGGTCATAACCGTCTACAATAGCCCAGACCTCCCTTAGTGCGTCGGCAATCTGCTCGCGTGGCTGGTTGTATTGCACCATTAACCGCACAAAACTGTAGTGATATTCCGCTACTTCATGCAAACGACGCCGTTCTTCTTCCGCTTTGATCTGCTGCTGGATAGTGGCTGCTTTTTGCTCAAGATTTAGAAATGAGGGTATTGCCTCGCCTGATTCTTTGATCTGGCTGAGCCATAGCAGAGCGGCTGGCAGGTCGCTGCTTGCTTCCGCTTCAAATAGATGACCTATCGCTTCATGAATATTGAAACGGGACGAACCAGCGGCTTGCTTGAGATTGTCTGTTTGCTCACTATCACTGCCCGGTCTATGGTAAATGCCCTGTACAGCCAGCGCTTGTTCAAGAGCATCCATAATCCGGTAGATATTGTCGATGATGTCCCGCCCGGACTTCAAATTGGGAACATTACGCTCAAAGATAGGCCGCAAATTCTCTGGAATGTGCTCTTCGGGTGGAACTTTGCCGTCCTGAATGCACAGTGGTGCAATCACTTTGTGATGCTTGAGCGCTTCTTCTAACTCAATACGCACATAATCTGGTTTACCTTCTCGCGCTTTTTCTTGTAGCAAATCCAGCCACTGAGGGCCAATAATCGACACAACCGCATCGCTTTCGCTGATTTTCTGGCGGATGAAATCTTCAAAACGGGCAAAGGGCGGAATGGAATCAAAGTCCATAAATACATTTTCGCGCCCGTAGCGGTGCATAAACCAGGTGCGGATTAACTCAACGAAAACAGCATTGTCGGCGCGGCGATAATTGATAAATATTTTGATGTCTTCTGGCATATCACATATCAATCTATGAGGTTTAACTGACCGGGTGTTTTAGCTGGCGGACGCCAGTATGGCATCCCTGCAATTACCGCTATTCCCGTAAGAATAGTATAATGCTGTCCGTTACCGTATTATATTCAGTACGCTATCATAGTTTAAAATATTTTGCCGCGAAATGCACCCCGGATATATTCCTCGTCAGGCGTCTCTACGAACGATCCCGATTTATCGTAGGGACCATATCCATGCTGTCCGTCATTCTCTCACCAGTCAATACGTCACCACTACCCGTTAATCTGCCTCTGACAAGAGAAATATGACGATAATGACTCCGATGATACCCATGGCAATACACCAGATCGCCATTATTACAGACACAAACACGCTCATGGGCGTAACAGGGTTTGTTATTTGGCTTACTGTTTTCGCTTTTGGTGCTTTTTTTCGCTTTTTCTTGCCACTGTCTATCAAATAAGAGTTCCATGTACGTGCAACAAGCCCTATTCCAAAAACCACACCAATAATCAGGTTTAGCGTGAATAAGCTACTGTGAATATCAACAAAGTCTATCTGGTTGTTGATGTAATCCAGAATTAAATTCAACAACATTACAACATCCTGTTTTTAAAAATCCAGCGGGGGATGCTGCTGGTGAAAATCACTAGCATCCTGATAAGCCTTCGCCACCGCCAGCACCTTCTCGTCCTCGAACAATCCCCCCACACAACTGATGCTGGTCTTTGTGCCCTTTTCGGTGAAGCCATTGGGCAGCACGACCGCCGGATGCCCGGTTAAATTGGTTGCCAGCAGCACATCCTTGCCAAACGACGGCGTCACAAACACGTCAACTTCCTCCATCAGCACGGCGAATGCCTGCATCAATTCGGTGCGGATGCGGTTGGCGTTGATGTATTCGACGGCGGGGATATAACGTGCCCGGCGGAACGTATTGGGCCAGGCGTCATCATCCTGCCATTTCATCTGGTCATCAAGATTGTGCCGCGTCAGTTCATCAAAGGCTGCCGCCGCTTCAGCTACCAGAATAATAATCAGGGATTGAATATCAATCTCTGGCATCTCAATCGGGATGAGGTCGATACCCAGATCATCCAGTACCTCCAGCACCGCGTCATCATTAGCCTGATTGTCACGCTCAGCCTCAAAAGCGCTCTTATAATAGCCGATGCGCAGGCTGTGGATATCGAGGTCGGGATTCCAGCGGAAGGGATGTGAAATCGCGTGGTTGTCGAGGCCATCTGCGCCATGAATAGCGTTAAAGACAACCGCACAATCTTCCACCGAACGCGCAATTGGACCGATCTTATCCATGCTCCAGCACAATGCCATCGCCCCGTGACGGCTGACTCGCCCAAAGGTCGGGCGCAGTCCGGTCACACCACAGCGCGTAGATGGCGACACAATCGAGCCGTAGGTTTCCGTGCCAATCGCAAAGCCGACCAGTCCGGCGGCTACCGAGGCCGCTGATCCTGCCGACGAGCCACTGGAACCTTCCGACAAATCCCACGGATTTTTAGTCACGCCGTCAAACCAGATGTCCCCGTAGGCCAGCGCTCCAAGCGTTAACTTGGCGATGAGCACGGCCCCCGCCTCTTCCAGCCGCTGCACGACGGTTGCCTTCCGGTCAATCACCTGCGATTTGAACGGCGTCGCACCCCATGTCGTTGGATAACCCGGCACCGCCAGCAAGTCTTTCGCACCCCACGGGATGCCATGCAGTGGCCCTCGATAATGACCTGCCGCAATTTCCTCGTCAGCCTGTTGGGCCTGAGTCATCGCCAGATCATCGGTGAAGGTCACTACACATTCAAGGTGCAGGTTGTACTCTCGCAGCCGTTCCAGATACATCTCCGTTAGTTCAACTGATGTAACCTGCCGTGATTTGACAAGCTGCGCAAGATGTGTCACCGGATAAAACGCCGCATCTTCGAGATTCGACGGGCGCTGCACCTGCCCAATGTCGCTAACATTAATGGGCGCGATGGCAGGCATGTCAACTGGCGTGGGCAGGCGCGGGTCAAAAATCAGGGCGGGCGGTATGCCGTTATCCAGATGATGGGAACGGATGGTCTGTAAGTGTTTCAGTTGATCTTCAATGGACTTCGAAATCTGTTCACGTTCTTCGGGGGTAAATTCTATCCCGAGATAGTCGGGCATGAGGGCTTTCCTTTCAGTAACGCATAAATCCTACCGTGCTAGCCCCGTTTCAGCAAATCGAATAGATTACCCTTATTATACAGGCAGGCAAGTACAGACAATGTTTTGACGAAGAGGATAGGAAATACAAAAAAACCCGCCACCATAACTACTTATAGTCGGCGGGGACAATCAAAGCAGAGAATTGTCAATTAAGCATGTTCGGGATTCACAAGCTGAAACCAGTGTCCATCAGGATCGGTAAAAGTCAGGCAACCGTCCGAACCATCTGTACCGTTAAAGCTCAAGCCACGTGCTTCAAAATCATTTGCAGTTTTCGCGAGATCGTCTGCATATAGCACTATAGCGCTTGCCGCATCCTGATATTGATCGACCGAGAGGTTTCCCTTGCCCGGACGCAACAGGATTTCAACTGCGCCGCACTTCAACCAGATGAAAGCACCCTGGTCTGCGACGAGTTCGAAGCCGAGGACGTCCTGAAAGAATTTTTGTGATGCTGCCGTGTTCTTGACGAATAATTCAATATGACCGATCTTCAGCATTTGGGTCGCTCCCGAAAAAACACCGATAATAAATCATACCGCATAGGCATCAAGTTAAGACAAAAAGGGCAAAATCAGGGAGAATAGTTGTACTACGAACATTCAAGCTGAGGATGCCCTTTATGTGTACAAGCATAGAC
>JAKEEQ010000178.1 GCA_022616515.1 Chloroflexota bacterium
AGGTCGCTTGCGGCCTCCGCGATATGGTCGTGGTGAGATGACGATTGATGAGAGATTTCTTTTTTTAGGATGCCCCGTTGGGCGTCCACCCACGATTTCGTCTGAATGACACGATTCCGGTTGATACGAAATTGGTATCGTGGCGAGATTGCGGACAGCATAGATGCTGTCCCTACGGGAATCATGGGTTATCGCAGGAACGCCATCAATGGTGTCTGCAAATCCCGGTTGTGTGATAATTTGCGGAGGCCACAAGCGACCTCCCTACCCGTACAGGGCGCTCCGATGTGAGCTAATCGTTGTGTTCTCCCATCAAGATCAATGACCTAACGCAACACCCTGACGACGCGGATCGGCAGCCCCGTACAGTAAGCCATCCGGCCCAACAAGCACGGCCTGAACGGAACCTGTATTTCCATCACTGACACTAAAACCGCGTGCTGTTAAGCCCCCTGTCAACTCCAGCGTGAAGAGTTCTGTGTCAAGCGTGATGCCACCATTGCGGGCAACGATACGTGGCACATTAACCGCGCTCTGGATATCCAGCTCGTAGTCAATAACATTGACGATAACGTTGAATACGTAGCCGATAATGCGACTGCCACCCGGTGACCCAACCGCCATGAACGGTGTGCCATTATGCAGGATAAGAGTTGGAGCCATACTGGAGCGGGGACGTTTGCCGCCCTCTGTCGCTGCATCTTCACCGAGGGCCGTGCGGCGCGGGGCACGCTCGCCAGTCGGGGCGTTGGCGATTGAATTGCCCTGTTCATCTTCAAATGCAAATGAGAAGTCGGTCAATTCGTTGTTAAGCAGGAAACCACGACCGGGTACTAACACTGCGGAGCCGAAGAGCAGCTCAATGGTGGTCGTCACGGAGACCATGTTGCGGTCTTTATCAACGATTGAGAAGTGCGTGGTGGATGTGCTTTCGGTATCATCCCAATCAATAGCATAGCTGGTCTCTTCGGCAGCTTCCTCAAGTTCAATGACCGGAGGTTGGCCGGGGTCAACCGGAGTCGAGACCGCACTGAAAGACTGAATCAGGCTGCGGCGTTCGCGGGCATAAGCCTTGTCCAGCAAACCATCCACGTTTACATCCACGAAATCGGCATCTGCCATATATTGATTGCGGTCGGCAAATGCTACATTTTGAACATTTGCCAGTGTGGACACCATATCCAGACTGCCCCACTCCATATTTTCCATGTCAAAGCCCTCAAGCAGGTTCAGCATCATCATGAGGGTTGTGCCGCCGCTGGTGGGCATGTTCATGCCATAGACATCGTAGCCGCGATAATTGGTGGTCACGGGCTGGCGACGGACGGCGCGATAGTTCGCCAGATCATTGAGTTCCATCATGCCGGGATTGACCGGGGCATTCTGCACCGCATCTACAATATCTGCTGCAATTTCACCTTCGTAGAAAACAGAAATGCCGTCACTGGCAATCAGTTCAAATGTGTTTGCCAGATCGTCGTTAACAATCACCGTACCTTCGGGCCACGGATTGCCATCAGGATCAAGATAGAGAGCGGCTGTTGCCGGAAACATGGCGATACGCTCTGCATTGTCGGCAATCTGCTCGGAAAAATAGGAATCGATGGTATAGCCATCACGGGCGAGGTCGATGGCGGGTTGGAGAACTTCTTCAAGTGACATCGTGCCGTATTCTTCAAGCGCACGGGCAACGGCAGCCAGTGTGCCCGGAACGCCTACCGAGTTGCGGCAGTAAAGAAGTCCAGTGGATTTCCTTCTTCATCGAGGAACGCATCTTCGGTATATCCGGCAGGTGCTTCTTCACGCCCATCAATAGCGACGACTTCGCCGCTGGCGGCATCATAAATCATGATAAAGGCTCCGCCGCCGATGCCACTGGCATATGGTTCGGTGACAGCCAGAACAAACTGGACAACTGCCATTGCATCAACCGCATTACCGCCCGCTCGCAGCGTTTCAACTCCTGCCAGCGATGCATAACGATTTGACGTGGCAACCATGCCGTTGGGGGCAACGGTTGCACCACTCTGGCCCTGAGCCTCGACAGGTGTGTGGCTTACAGGAGCAACCAGCGCCAACACAAAAATCAGGGCTAAGCCAAGAACGACAAACTTTTTCATAGGGATCTCTCTGACTAACTCTTTGAGAACTAAAAATTAACATTTCTTTAACAAATTGGCAAACGCTGCGCGTTGATGATGCGTAGGCTTACATCCTGACAGTGCTATGCTACACTAGGGACTACGAACAAGTTATCAGTATGTCAATTCGTACCTAACGGACATGGCGATGCCGTGTCCCTACGGATCAGACCAATTTGGTAGGGACACAGCCGTGCTGTGTCCGCCGCAGAAAAGGGACCCACATCTAGAGACGATGACAAATTGTTCGTACACCCGCTACATCTGGGAGACTTGTTTGTTGGGCGAGAATCGTTAGTATGCAACAATCGAACTTCTTTGAATCGCTGCTGAGTAGGTTTCAGCGGGAACTGGTATTTACATGGCGGCGCACATTCACGCGCGGCGACCTGATGGCACTGCTGGTCGTAGTTGGACTGCTGGCAATGCCCGTGTTCGCTATTGACACGGCGCAGTTTACCGATGGGATGCTCACGGTACTGCCTATTACGCTAATCGGCATCATCTTGAGTTTTTTTCTGGCCCGCAGCCAGTTCGATGAGTTTACCTCACTGCTGCTGTTTAGCGCCTATGGAGCCGTTGTTATCGGTTTTGTCCACGCCCTCACGCTGGTGAGCGACGGTGGCTTGACGAGCCGCTTTACCGAAATCGGACAGCGCGTTGCGGACTGGTATACGGCGGTCAGTGAAGGTGGCGTCGGCGGCGACAACCTTGTGTTTGTGCTGTTCTTTTCGGTCTTGTACTGGTATTTGACGCTGAATACGGTCTGGCATCTGTTTCGCCTCAATCGTGTCTGGCTGGCTGTGGTCCCGCCTGCCATTGTGCTGCTGGTCATCATGGGCAACTATCTGGGTGGTGCGCGTCTGGACTTTTATCTCGGCGGATTTCTGCTCTTTGCCCTGATTTTAATTGCCCACTCCCACATGCAAGCCCGTGAATATGAATGGTTCCGCACCCAGATGCGCTATCCACGACAGGCCCGCGATATGGTAATGCGGGTGGGGTCAGTGATGGCGATTGCGGTTTTGTTGCTGAGCTGGATTTTTCCGGCTGGCCCGGATAATGATAACTGGGAAAAATTTCAAGAGTTTATCGGCAAGGATCCGCTAAAAGAAATCAGCGAACTCTGGAACCGCCTTTTTCCTGATCTGGAAGGGCAGGGTATCGCGACGGCGGATTACTACGGCGGTGACCGCCTTGACCTGAGCGGTCCGATTCAGTTGGGCGACGATCCGGTGATGGATGTGAGCCTTGATGGGGATTTCAGCAACCGCCGTATGTACTGGCGCTCCACCGTTTTCGATAACTATGACAATGGATCATGGATACATGAACGCGGGGTACGGGCTACCAAAAGCAGTTCGGGTATCAATTTCAACATTGGCGATTACGATGGGCGGCGGGAAGTGGTTCAGGAGTACGAGATAAAAATCCCGGCCAGTTCACTGGTTTATACCGCACCCCAACCTGTCGAAGTTGGCCTGCCAGTTGAGGCCGATTTGAATTGTGTGGAGGGCGGTGGCTCCAACTGTGTCAATAATGGTCAGGAAGTTGATGTTGCGGTCATTCGTGGCATTGATGTTTTGCGCAGCGGGGATGAGTATGAGGTGACGTCCTCGTTGAGCGTTGCGACTGCCGACCAACTGCGCACCGCCGGTAATGATTACCCGGAATGGGTAACATCTACGTACTTACAGGGGGCCAATGAGGTTGCGCCGCAAGTTACTCAGCTTGGTCAGCAGATCATTCAATTATTCGGTGCACAATCGAATTACGACAAGGCCAAAGCCATCGAAACATGGCTGCGGACCCAGATTGCTTACAACGAGGCCATTCCGGTTCCACCATCTGGTCGAGACCCACTGGTATGGTTCCTGTTCGAGCGGCGCGAAGGCTACTGCAATTATTATGCTACCGCAATGATTATGATGCTGCGGGCGGAGGGCATTCCGGCACGGATGGCTGCCGGGTTTGCGCAGGGCAATTATGATGTCGAAACCAGTACCTATGAGGTCATTGAGCGGGATGCGCATACATGGGTTGAGGCATTCTTCCCCGGCTATGGTTGGGTTGAATTTGAACCGACGGCGGATGAGCCACCACTGGAGCGTCCGGGCGACCTGACATTCTCGCCACAGGATTTCCCGACATTTACACCCGTGCCGACCAGTACACCATCACCCTTCCCGACCAATACGCTACAGCCACAGGCGTCGCCCTCGGCAACCGTGACGCCGACGCAAACCAATACACCGGAAGGCACACCACCACCACCGGACATCACCGCGACTCCATCGTTTACCCCGACGCCGACGATCACACCAACGCCGACCATTACGCCGACGCCGACGGAAGACCCTGAACAGCAGACGGCCATTACGAATGTGGAAGCGGACGAGGATGACAATAACTTCTGGGATATTCTGCTGCTCATTCTGGCGATTATCTTTATCCCACTGCTTATCCTGACCCTGATCCTATTGATTATTATCTGGTGGGTTGAATATCGTGGTCTAGGTGGATTGACGCCCGTTCAACGCGCCTATGCTCGGATGGGGATTTACGGACGCTGGCTTGGTGCGGAGATTTCTAACCTGCTGACACCTGATGAACAGCGACGGCGCTTGATTGAAGAAGTACCAGATGGGCAGGACCCGATTAACACCATTTCCGGTTTGTACACGGAGGATCGCTTTGCTCCGCCCCGTGCCAGCGAGCAACAGCGGGAACGTGCTGATCGCATGGCAGAGCGCTCGTGGGCCAGAGCACGCATCGAATTCATTCGTGAAAAGGTCGGGCGCTGGCTGCGTCGACGATAAGACAAACCCCTCTCTGGAGAGGGGTGCATAGGCATCAAGTTAAGACAAAAAGGGCAAAATCAGGGAGAATAGTTGTACTACGAACATTCAAGCTGAGGATGCCCTTTATGTGTACAAGCATAGAC
>JAKEEQ010000179.1 GCA_022616515.1 Chloroflexota bacterium
ACTTGTCATTGAACTGTCCTCCTAAGTTGGTTGGTTTGCTGACTTCCCATCTTGGGAGACAGTTCTTTTTTGTCAACCCTATTTCACATAGAGCGTATCATAGGCTCCTGTGTAGGCTTTGGGAGATTCCATGACCGTTGAGTCGGCAAAATAGGGGAAATCAAAGGTAAGTTTGTCGCCGGATTTTTTGCCGGGAAATGGCATCAGGCGTGCAGTAAGCGGTTTATCCAGCCGTAGCGCCAGAGCAGCTACATCCAGCAAAATATCACGCAGCACATGCGGGTTAATGTTGCCGGGCAGCGGAATGCAGTCTAACCCCGTGCCACAAATGGCACTCAGCAGCAGCAGGTCATTAATCGACAGATTCCCTTGCGCATTATTTTCCGCCAGTACCGTATCTTCAAGCACTGGCAGCATCAGCCCACAGAAGCCAGTACGCGGGAAATCAGCCTGTTCAATGGCGTTCATGACCACACTCGCTGAGGCTACCAGCCCGGCCCCACTGAAGCGGGTACTGAGTGCCTCCATTGCCCCTGCCAGACTATCCTGCTGGGTCGGGAAGGGGGCCAGTGAAAAATCGAAACCCAGAAAACGCAGACCCAGTTCTTCGGCAATTTTTTCGGCGGCGGGTATTAGCTGACGAGCCGTGTTTTCAATGTTTGCCGTCAGGCGTTTTCCAGCCGTTACAGGGTCAGGTGCGCCGGTAAAAGCTTGTACAGCCAGATCAGCCGACTGCATGGCAAGGGCAAATGCGGGTTCCCCACCGTCGTGATAGGCCACCGGGAAAAACGGTGAGCCGGGTTCACAGTTGGCAATGGCGGCCAAATATAGATTGCTGAAACCGTCATCGGTGATGGTGCTCACCTGCTTGATGAGTTTCGCGGTTTCCATCAAGCGTGGTAAATCAATACCCACATTTGCATCTGCAATTTCAACGGTGGCAAACACATTCTGGACCGCCGAAAAAATCCTGGGGATGGCCTGAATATAGTCGCTGTTGTCGGCAAACTGTACCGGGCCAAGCGATACATAATCAAAGCCAGCCTGCTCACTCTCGTTCATCAAATTCTTAGCAAAGGCTGGCGCTTCACGGGCATCCACCAGCGTCGGGAACGGTTCGGTGGCGAGGCGGGCACTCTGCACTTCAACACCCGCCGCTTGCAAGGTATCCCTTGCAAACTGAACATTTTTGCCAGTTGGGGTGTTATCAAAATAGGTAATTGAACGAATTTTCGGCATATAGTCATACCTCCGCACGTTATTTTACCCATTTCATGCAATATTTTGAGGGGCAATGCGCTATACTGAATAGCGGGACTACCAGTTAAAGAAACGACAACAATGCCAAAAGATTATCATGTCTTCATTAGCTCGAAGATGGTAGAGCTGCAAGAAGAACGCGAGATGCTGCATAAACTCCTGCCGGAACTGGGTAACGACATTATCAATTTGCGAGCCTGGGTTTTTGAAGATGATGCCCCGGCCAGCAACCAGACCATTCGCGAAGTCTATCTGGATGCGCTGCGCTCGTCGGTGCTGTACATTGGCCTGTTCTGGAACGAGTATGGCGCGTGGACGATAGATGAATTTGACCGGGCGACAGAATGGGGCATTGACCGCCATATCTACGTAAAAAATGTTGACGCTGATCGCCGAGACCCGCAGTTAGAGGCATTTTTGGAATCACAATCAGGGGTTGTCAGCGGAATTACCCCCAAGTGGTTTACCGATCTGGATGATTTGCGCAACAAAATCAGCGCCTCAATTGATATATGGCTGCGCGATGAGATGCAGCAGCGTCCGGGTGATAGCGCCGCCACTTTTGTCGAGTTCAGTGACGACATACCCGACTTGCCCAAAAAGCTGATTGGCCGCGATGATCTGATGCAGGAATGCCGGGCACTGCTCGAAGCAGGGGCCGACATTTGTTTACAGGGCTTCGGCGGCATGGGTAAAACCGCAGTCGCGGCGACCATCGCCGCCAACTGGCTTGAAGATGATCTGGGCAATGTGTTGTGGTTGAAAACCGGCAGCGAAGATGCGGACACCATCATGGAAGCACTGGTCGCTCCATTTGATGCCCAACAGGACATTGCTGCTGCTGAGGGACGTAACAAGCTCAAGGCACTGCGGCAAATTGTTGCCGATAACAATGTGACATTGATTGTGCTGGATGATGTGTGGGATGGCACGGCACTGCGTGAAGTTCTGCGGGCTTTTCCACGAGCGATGGCTGTCCTCGTCACATCGCGCCAGCGCTACGCCCTTGATGAAATTATTGAGGTTGGACGGCTGTCACCGGAGAGTGCGCTGGACCTGCTGAAATATTTTTCGCGCCAGACCTATAATAACCCCGCGCAGGCGATGGAATTGTGTCACCAGCTTGGCTATCACGCCTTCGCACTGGAAATTGCCGGTAAGACGCTCAAAGTCGACCAGATTCAACCGGAAGCCCTCCTCAAGCGAATCGCCACTACTCCGCATGACATCACAATGCCTGAAGACTTTGCCGAGGAAGGCCGCAGCAGTATTACCGAACTGATGGATGCCAGCATCTACGCGCTGGACAATCCGACCCGGCGAACCTTTCTGGCATTTGGGGAATTATTTGCGCCGGAAACCACAGTCGAACTATTATCGAAGGTGATGGGCCAGGAAAACAATACAGCACGTGAGAATCTGACTACTCTGCAACGGCGCGGGTTGGTCGAAAGGATGGTCGTACCAGATTCTGAGCTGGTGTACTATCGTGTTCACAATCTGGCATACAGTTATGCACGTACCATTGCGGAGCGGCACGACCGTTCACCCGGCAATAACATCACGGCAATTGCCGAATTTGTGGAGGAAAATGCCACCAATACCGGGGTCCTGCATATCGTGCGTGGCAACTGGATGTCAGCGGCAGAAAGTGCTTTCGAACTGCGCGATACTTTGCCACTGATCAAAATCATACACCCGTTGGTGCATGATTATCTGAGTTCATACGGTCACACACTGCCGTTTATTGAACTTGTTGAAGGCGCGGCAATGGCGGCCTATACGCTCGGTGACGAGTATGATATGACCCGCATTGAGTTATTCGGCAAGCTCGGCAACATTTATCGCGAGCGCGGCAATCTCGACAATGCTCTGGCAAGTTATCAAGCCGCGCTTGAACTGGCAGAAAAAATTGAGGATACACCGCTCACGATACGTTTGCTGGGTATTATGGGCGTGGTATTGATTGATAAAGGTGATCCATTGGCGAAAGAACATCTGGACAGGGCCTATGCTCTCGCCACTGCTCTAAACGATGATTACTGGCAGGGCTATGTTCTGGAAACGCTGGGATATTATGCTCAATCACAGGGGGATTTTGAGGCGACACGTAATTATGCCAAGCAGCAGGTTGAGATTGCCGACCGAATCAACGATGTCGAA